>CAZZCI010000029.1:0-15089 GCA_964653015.1 uncultured Rhodothermales bacterium | reverse complement strand
GCGGCGACGGGCTGACCTCCGTTGTGATCGCACACCGCCTCAGCACCATCGAAGCCGCCGACACCATCCTCGTTATGGAAAACGGACAACTCGTCGAATCCGGTACGCACGACCGACTCCTCGCGGAGAGCGGACGCTACGCGGAGCTGTGGATGCTGCAGCACCGACGCCACGACACCGCCTCGCCCAAGCAGGCGTAACGGGCTTCGGGGGAGCGGCCCATCGCTTCAGAAATACGTATCCGCCGCCCTCAATCAATAAACCGATAGCACGCACTATGAACGGGTGGATGTGGGGGAAAGTCCTTGGCCTCTGGCTGCTGTGTGCTGTAGCGGCTGCACTTAACGGGGGGGGCGCGATGTGGTGCTTGCTCCATGGATTGGTGCACAATGGGCCCTGCCGCTGAGTGGAATCACGCTGTCGGTACTGATTATGCTCATTACGTGGACGTTTGTGCCGCGTCTCGGACAGCTTCCCGCGCGTCTCTACTGGGTAATCGGCGGCCTGTGGCTACTCCTTACCGTCGGCTTTGAGCTGATTTTAGGGCGCGCGACCGGACAGTCGTGGAGCGAGCTGTTGGCTATTTTGAATGTGATGGACGGCAATCTCTACGTGCTCGTACTCTTTGTTGTGTTCATTGCGCCCTACGTATCTGCGCGGCTTCGCGGGCTCGTATAAAACAAGAGCTAGCCGTCTACCGAATAACTCCTGCGTCTTATCTGCATAAGCAGTTACATGTTGAAGCAACTGTAAACTTCAGAAAGATAGCTACTTGCGCACGACACACGTGTCCGCATACAGGGTACGTCTTGCGCATGTACCATTGAGCAACTCGTCATCATACATACCGTGCGCCGACATTTTGCTAAGCGCACAGCATTTTAGCACCGCAGTCTGAATAACCAAGCCATGCCTCGCGCTGTGGCCTATTTGCGCGTTACTCTTTTTTGTAGTTACTAAGCCGTTATGTTGTATGCCAATCTCTCCTCGTTTCTATCCGTTCGAACGTTTCTGCTACCTGCAGCGCTTGCCTGTGCGCTTGTGCTTGTAGGATGCGACGACGACCCCGTCAGTCCCGAACCGGAACCTGACCCTGAGGTGACCGCCTCGTTTACGATTGCACCTGCAAGTCCAGAGGTGGGTGAAGAGGTGACCCTTGACGGAAGCAGTTCGTCGGGTGAGAATACCGGTGCGCTGTCCTTTGACTGGACGCTCACCCCCCCCGACGGTAGCAACGCCGTTGTCGACGATCCTTCAGCAGAGACAACGACCTTCGAGGCAGATGTCGAAGGAACGTACGACGTGGCCCTCGAAGTCTCCGCCGATGGAGCCATCGACACAGCTACCGAGGCGATTGATGCAGAGACCTCCCTGTCCATCGTAGAGATTTCCGACGACATCACCGCGGACCGGACGCTCTACTCCGACACGCTGTACGTGGTTACCGACGAGGTGGACTTGCGGGCGCTTCTCACCGTGGAGCCCGGCACCACTATCGAGTTTGAGAACGATACCGGATTCGAACTCCGATCCAGCGGCGGATTGGTTGCCGATGGCACCGAATCCGACCCAATTCTCATGACCGGAACCGAAGAAACGCCTGGATCGTGGAACGGCATTTTTGTCCGCTCCTCTGAGAATGATGATAATCTGCTGAACTGGGTGACGGTTGAGTATGGCGGGGGAGAAGACTTCACGGGCGCCGCTCCCGGAAACGTAGTCGTAGGGCATGGAACGAACAGCGCGTCCATCAGCATCACCAACAGTACGATGCGGCAGAGCGGAAGCGATGGGCTGTGGGTCCGAAGCAACGGAGACCTGCCGAACTTCGAAGGAAACACCCTCACGCAAAATGAGCAGGCCCCTGCTGCCGTGGGATACAACAACGTCCATCTCTTAGACGACGGCTCCACCTACACCGGCAACAGCGAGGAATACGTCTATGCTCGGTCGGGCAACACCATTGAAGATACTGATGTGCAGTGGGACAACTTAGACGTGCCGTATCGGGTTGGGACCAGCGAGATCGAAGTGCGCGATGTGGATTTTGTGATCGCACCCGGCACAACACTCGAATTTGAGGAAGATAGTCACGTTGAGCTCCGCTCAAACAGCGCGCTCATTGCCGACGGCAACGAAGCGGCTCCCATTCTCTTCACTGGTACCGAAGAAACACCGGGCTGGTGGAATGGCATCTACGTACGGTCCTCACAAAACCCGGATAACGTGCTCAACCACGTCACTGTTGAGTACGGCGGGGGCGATGACTTCGTCGGCGCTGAATCGGGGAATGTTGTTGTGGCCACCGGAGGGAGCGATGGCGCCTCCGTCAGCATCACCAATAGCGTGCTGCGTCATAGCGCCACCGACGGACTCTGGGTACGGCGCAACGGAGATCTGTCCAGCTTTCAGAATAACATCCTGACGAGCAATGGGGCAGCGCCAGTTGGGATCGGATACAACAAGGTGCATCAGCTAGACAGCGGGTCGAACTACACGGGTAACACCAACGACTACGTTGTCGCGCGCGACCGCATTGCACAGCTCGACAGCGAAAATGTGACCTGGGAACGCCTGAACGTCCCGTACCGAATCGAAACCAGAACGGTTGAGATCCAGGACATCACACTCACAATTGCGCCTGGCACAACGCTTGAGTTTGAAGAGGACACCGGCATTGAACTCGGCACCGATGGCGGCCTCGTCGCCGATGGCACCGAAGAGGAACCGATTCTCTTTACGGGGACCACGGAAACAGCGGGCTGGTGGAACGGCATTTTCGTGGAGTCGAGAAATGCCGATAATCTGCTCGACTGGGTAACCGTTGAATACGGTGGTGGTGACGACTTCGTGGGCGCGCCTGCTGGGGATGTCATCATCGGCAGCGGAGCCAACGAGGGCGAGATGAATGTTACCAACAGCGTGCTACGTACCAGCGCCGAATATGGCGTGTGGGTCCACGGCGACAGCGATGCCAACACGGATATCTGCGGTGTGAATAGTTTCGAAAACAACGCAGAAGCCGACTGTGAGGTGAACTGACGTCGCGCCTCCCTGCGCAAAGCATATCGCCCCGGTCAGCAGAAGCAAGCTGGTCGGGGCTTTGCTATGAGTTACCGTCTGTCTTGCTCGCCCGATGCGTGGGGCCCCGCGCTTTTTTCAGGTGCGACATGCTTACAATGAGTGCCCATAACCGACCAGTAGGCCACGACAATCCCCAGCGTCAGCAAGGCTGTTCCTCCCAGCATGGCGAGGGGAGGCGCATCGACCGTCAGTTCGCCCACCACGTTGCCCAGGCCGTGGAAGAGGAGCGGAGCAAAAATTGCGCGGTCGGTCATGGTGTACAGCCAGGCATACAGGGGCGAGCTTATGAGGATAGCCAGGTGGAAGCTCCAAAAGGCCGGTGTACCTATGCCCAACTGATTCTGGTAAGTGTGCTCAATCATAAAGAGCGGCAGGTGCCAGATCGCCCAGAAGAATCCAATGACCAGGCTGGCTGCCACCACGGACATCTGGCGTTGTAGGCCTTCCTGGGCGTATCCTCGCCACCCGGGCTCTTCGAGAGCCCCGAAGACGAAGCCGATGAGCAGAAAAAGAAGAGGCCCCATCGACAGGACGCCATCGAGTTGAAACGTAGCAGGATGCAGCAGCAACGGGATGGCGTTCATGGCCAACAGCAAGACGCCTATCCATCCATACCAGCGCCAGGGCACCGTGCGTGGGTCGAAAGCACGACGAAAAAAGTCGCCAGCTGTTCGGTCCAGCGAGGAATCCCAGTATCCGGCTGTAATGAGCAGCCCCGGTACGATAATCGGCCCCACTCCGCCCAGCAACGTACAGAGGACCATCGGAAAAGAGAGCCACGGCTGGCCGCTGATAGCAACAATGCCGAGGAACGTCCAGGTCCACCCAACAACGCCAAGCAGGTAAAGCCAGGGCCGAGGGCGGTTCGCGTGTTTTGCCGTCACGGATTTCGATGACTGGATTCAGGAGATACGACCGGTGAGAAGCGACCTCCTCCGACAATATAGTCGGCCCGTTGACTCCTGGCAACTCAAGGGGACTCTTTCTCTGCGGTCGGGGTGCTGCGCTTCCGCTCTTTCTGGTGAGCGATTGCATCACGGAAGCCCGGAAAGTCGCTGAAATACGCCTCAGCGTTATACGGCAGCTCCCTGCACGTCCACTCCCCGGCTAACCTCTTCGTCTCTTGCATTAGGCCCTCTCGTAGGCGACAGCAGCGTGGCATACTCTGCTGGATTGAAGTCGGTGACGCGGCGGTGGAAGGCGGCGACGGAGCGGGGCCACAGCACGGCGTTGCGGCCCGAGGCGTCGAGGTACCAGCTGCGGCACCCACCGTCGGTCCAGACGGTGCCCTCCGACCAGCGGTCGACCTGGCGCACGAAGCGGGCCTGTGCGGCGGCGCGCGGCTCCACGGTGGCGGTCTCCGTTGTATTCATGTACCGCAACGCACCCAGGATGTGCTCGATCTGCGCCTCGATCATCGGCAAAATGGAGTTGTGTCCGAGCCCGGTGTTCGGGCCGCGCAGCAGGAACAGGTTCGGATACCCCGCCACGGTCGTGCCCAGGTGCGCCCGCGGCGAATCGCCCCAGGTCGCCGCCAGCGCCTGCCCCTCCCGTCCGTAGATGCTGCGGCTAAACGGCATCGTCGTTGACTGAAACCCCGTGCAGTAGACGATCACGTCGACATCGTGCGGCTCCACCGGCCCGGACACGCCTCTGGAATGCACCTCGCGCGCTGCGCCGTCGACGACGGTGACGTTCGGTTCGGACAGGGCGGTGAGGTAGGTGTCGGAGTGCAGGATGCGCTTGCAGCCGAGCCGGTAGTCGGGAATGAGCGCCTCGCGCAGGTCGGAATCCGAAATCTGGCTCCGCATCCAGTACCGCACGAACGGCTCGGCCAGGCGGGCGACGCGCTGGTCCCAGAAGAGCCATCCGGAGGCTTCGCGGAGAAGATGCAGCACCGCACGCCACATCTGCATCAGCACCGGCACGCGCCGAAACAGGTCGTGGACCGCTGCCGAAATCTCTCGGTCGCCGTGCGGGACCACCCACGCCGGCGTGCGCTGAAAGAGCGTCAGCTGCTCAACGTGGGGCTGCAGCGCCGGTACGAGCTGCACGGCCGAAGCGCCCGTTCCAACGACGGCGACACGGCGCCCGGACGGGTCGAAGCCTTCGGGCCAGTTGGCTGAGTGAAACGCCTCGCCTTCGAAGCGCTCCTGCCCCGGCAGGTCGGGAATGCGGGGCTGTGAATGGGCGCCCAGACCGCAGATGAGCGTCCGCGCCGTGTAGGCACCCTCCGACGTCTCGATGCGCCAGCGGAGCACCTCTTCGTCCCACGCCGCGCTGCGCACCGCATGCCCGAACCGGATGTGCGGGCGCACGCCGAACTGCGTTGCGCACGCTTTCAGGTAGTCGAAGATCTCGTCGCGCCCGGCGAAGCGCCGGCTCCAGTCGGCCTTTGGTGCAAAAGAGAACGAGTAGAGATGCGAAGCGGTGTCGCAGGCGCAGCCCGGATAGTGATTCTCGCGCCAGACGCCGCCCACCTCGTCTGCGCGCTCAAACACGACAAGGTCGGTCATGCCTTCCTGCATGAGCCGAATGGCCGCGCCGAGTCCAGCAAAGCCCGTTCCAATGATGGCAACGTCGACCTCGGGTGCTCTGTCGTCATGGTGCGCAGCGGGTTCAGGCGGGTGTATGGATGGCATCTGCATAGGCAGCATCTGTACGGAAATAAACTGCGTGTAGATGTTAATGCATGGAGCGGGCATGCGATCTGTCTGCACTCAAAATCAAACTGCTGTCTGCACGATCGTCTTGTCTAATTCGTCGGGCTCGATCTCCCAGCGCATGCCACCGCCACACGCCCTCACACGGGAAAACGCCCCGACCCGGCATGGATCGAGGCGTGTGGTCTTGTTCAGTTGTGCCATTGAGGGCGAAACCGAGACGCATCACGCGGCGGCTTCCTGCTCCTCGGCTTCCTCCAGCGTGGGGTAGTCGATGTAGCCTTCGGCATCGCCGCCGTAGAAGGTACTCTGGTCCCACTCGTTGAGGGGCGCGTTCTGGGCGAAACGTTCCGGCAGATCCGGGTTCGACAGAAAGAGCTTGGCGTAGGCCACGAGGTCGGCGCGCTCTTCCTGCAGGGCCTCCTCGCCAGATGCGCGGTCGTAGCCGCCGCAGACGATGTGGGTGCCGTCGTAGGCCTGGCGCATGAGCGACGAAGCGGTCTCGCCGGTGGCGAACTCGTTCTCGACGGTGTGCAGGTACGTCAGACCGTACTCGCTCAAGACCTCACCGGCGCGCCCAAACGTCTGGATCGGGTCGTCGTCGTGCATGTCGTTGAAGCTGCCGCCGGGCGACAGGCGCACGCCCACGCGGTCGGCCTCCCATTCCTGCAGCACCGCCTCTACCACCTCACGCAGGAAGCGCAGGCGGTCGTCGAGCGCGCCGCCGTAGCGATCGGTGCGCTTGTTGGTGCCGCTCTGGATGAACTGGTCGATCAGGTAGCCATTGGCAGCGTGAATCTCGACTCCGTCGAAGCCGGCTTCGCGGGCCGAGGCGGCGCCGTGGCGGTACTGCTGTACCACCTCGCGCACCTCATCGGTCGAGAGCGCATGTGGCGTCGGAAACGGCTCCATCTCGAACGAGGCGGTCATCGCATCGCCATCGGCGGCAATGGCCGAGGGCGCCACCGGCTTGGCGCCATCGTGGTACGACCCGTGCGAGATACGCCCCACATGCCACAGCTGGTTGAAGATGCGTCCGTCGGATTCGTGCACCGCGTCGGTGATGCGCCGCCAGGCTGCAATCTGCTCCTCGCTATGAATGCCCGGCGTGTTCGGGTAGCCCTGTCCACGCGGCGTGACCTGCGTGGCTTCGGTGACGATGAGCCCCGCCGAGGCGCGCTGCGTGTAGTAGGTCGCCATCATATCGGTCGGCACCGTACCCGAGTCACCGGCGGCACGGTTGCGCGTCATGGGCGCCATGATCACGCGGTTCGGCAGCGTAAGCGGCCCGAGGTCGTAAGTCGAGAGCAGTGTCATGGGCGATGGGTGTTGGTCAAGAAGATCAGTATGCGAACCACGGCACCCTACCCCGCATGGCCTGAGAAGTGCCCTGTTCGTATCGCTGTTTCAACAATCTTACAGCGCTCTGCATCCCCCTGAAACCAGAACGAAGATTGCGCTATGCGTGTGTTAACACATGTTTTTTGAGGGGTGCGTACGGATGTGCCAGGCTCGCAACGCCTCAGGCGGCCTTGAAACTGCATGCTCACCCTGCGCCTTCAATCTCGTAGATGCACATGTACTCCCTCAGAAACCAACCAGCCCACCTCGTTATGCACGACGTCATCATCATTGGAGCGGGTCCGGTTGGACTCGCGTGTGGCATTGCGGCCCAGCGCCGCGGGCTTTCGGCGCGCATCATCGACAAGGGGGCGCTCTGCAACTCGTTTATTGGCTATCCCACGCGCATGGAGTTCTTCTCGACGCCGCGTCCGCTGGAGATTGGCGGCTATCCGTTCGCAACGCGCGACTACAAGCCCCGCCGCGAGGATGCGCTGGACTACTATCGCCGTGTGGCGGTGGCCGAGGAGCTGGACATCCACCTCTACGAGCGGGTTACCGATCTGGAGGGGACGCCGCAGAACTACACGGTGGTCACCGAGAAAGGGACGCACCGCACGCGTAACGTGGTGGTGGCTACGGGCTTCTACGACATTCCGAACCGGCTGGGCGTGCCGGGCGAGGAGATGGACAAGGTAAGTCACTACTTCAAGGAGCCGTACCCGTACGCGCTGCAAGACGTGGCGATTGTGGGCGGGGGCAACTCCGCCGCCAAAGCCGCGCTGGCCTGCCACCGCACCGACGCGAACGTGACGATGATCATCCGCGACGCGGCGCTCGACGAGGGCGTGAAGTACTGGATCAAACCCGACCTGCAGAACCGCATCAAGGAGGGCTCGATCACGGCGTACTTTGAGAGCGAGGTGACGGCCATCACCGAGGACACGGTCGAGATGGATACGCCCGAGGGGCCCAAGGCTATCGCGAACGACTTCGTGCTGCCACTGATTGGCTACAAGCCGAACTACGCACTGCTGGAGGCGATGGGCGTGGCGATCCGCAACGACGAGGCCCGCACGCCGGTGCACGACGAGGCAGGCGAGACGTTCGAGACGAATCGCGAGGGGCTCTACCTGGCGGGCACCATCTGCGGCGGCTGCGACACGAGCCGCTGGTTCATCGAGAACGGCCGCTTCCACGCCGAAAAGATCATGGACCACATCGCCGATCGGGATGTGGTGGCGGCGTGAGACAGCCAGCGGAGTGGTGGTACCTACCACAACAACACCTCCAGCCCAATTCCGGGGCGGACGGTGGTGCGTAGGTCGCCCGCCACGGCAACAGCAATAGTCAGGTGCAAGCCCATCGTCGATGGGCCTTGCAACACCGCTACGCCGGGCGCGGCTTCAATCCAGAGTTGATCGCGCGTGCTGCCACTGTGCAGCCATTGGGCTTCGGCCTTGACGTGCAGCCGCTCGACCCATGTGGGCGCTTCAGGATGCCATGTATCCAGGTTGGTACGGAGTCCAACGGCACTCTCAAAAAATACCGTCTCTGCCTCAAACCCAAATGGACTGGGTGTATCGTGCTGCTGGACGTGCATCCCTGCATACCAAAAGCCTGTGCTCGGGCAGCACAGGCTTTTTCTGGTATTCGACAATGTCGTCGTAACGGATTGCGCCTTCCAAAACGGAGAGGCGAGAGTTACGCCACAGAGCCTGTGCGATCGAAGTGTTTTTCCTTGTACTGTTCAAGGCTATGTAACACGGCCTCCTTCGCAGAGTCGGCATTGGAAAAGTCTTGCACCAGCACCTCTTTGTCTTCCAGCTTTTTGTAATCCTGAAAGAAGCGCTTCAACTCGCGCAGTCGGTGCTCGGGCAAATCGTCGATGTCGTAGTAATCGTTAAAGGCAGGGTCATCCACATGGATGCAGATGATCTTCTCATCATTCTGTCCATCATCGACCATTCCCATCATCCCAATGGGACGAGCGCGCAGGATGCAGAGCGGGTCAACAGCCTCTTGCGCAAGCACCAACACATCGAGAGGATCATCGTCGTCGGCAAACGACTGGGGGATAAACCCATAGTTGGCCGGATAAACAACAGAGGAGTACAGCATGCGGTCTACACGAAGCATCCCACTCTGTTTATCCATCTCATATTTGACTTTCCCGCCTTGCGGGATTTCAATGATGACTTGAATAATGTCGGGAGCGTCGGGACCGACGGAAATGTCGTGCCAGGGATGATGCATAACGCGGCAGGCTAAAAGTGAACAAATAGTCGTGAACCGGACTCGATAGTGTACAGAACGGCGACGCTGAAAACCAGCGTCGCCGCTCCATACTGTATGGAATACCGGTGAGTTTGCCGTTGAAACAACGGCCAACGGTTTAGTTATATCGCTTGCTCGGTGCCCGGGAGGTCGGCGCGGAGCCGTTCAGTGGGGTCTGTTACCTGTTCAGTAACCCACCAGTGCGCAAGCAATGCGCTGATGCCCTGAACCTGCAGATCGTCGGCTTTAACCTGCGGTTGGCCATCATCGGTGTCGTCAACCATCAGGCTCAGACGCCGTGCCAGGTTGGCCGTGCCTTCGGTGCTGCGGTGGTCAAAGCGCAGCGTTCCTGTGCGGTGCGCCTCGCTGAGCGCAACAGCCTCTTCACGAGCATCCAGCACCGCCTCTCCTTCGGCGCCCGGAGTAGCGCCCTGGGCATCTGTACGAACGCGCACGCGCACCGGGCGCAGTCCAAGATCGTTCAATGCATCGGCAAGGGCTTCTCCGGCCTCATGGTCTACGCGAACGATGACCGACGAGCGAGCCGTGAATGGGTCTTCGGCAATTTGCTTTTGTACGTTCGCCGCCGCGTCTTCGGGCGTGCCGTTAAGCGGTTCTTCTTTGGTTCGGTGTACGACAAACGAGGCCCGTTCTTGCTCCTCCGTACGCTCAATGATCGTCAACCCCCAGCGGGGCGTGTCGTCTTGATTGTCGATCTCGATACCGACTGCAAATACGGTGGCCATAAGCTATAATGGGTCTGTGGAAAAATGTGTACGAGTCGAAAGAATGCTGGCATCGCGGGTTTCATGCGGCCCGCCCGCCGGCATTTATGAAGCGTGCTATTCCTGCTTCTTAGGATGCGGCACGGCGTATTGCACGCTGAAGAGCCGTTCTGGATCAGTCCATACCGTTTGCACCGATAGACCGGCTTCAGCGGCCAATGTAGCACTTTCTTCGATCGTGTACTTGTGCGAGTACTCGGTACAAATGGATTCGCCGCGCTCAAACGATATCGTCTCCTCGCCAATGTGAACCGAATGCGCTTCGGTGCTCACCAGATGCATCTCAATGCGACCGTGCTCGGGCACCCACCGCCCCTCATGGCGAAAGCGATCCAGCTGAAAGTCGGCTCCTAATTCTCGGTTGATACGACGCAACACGTTTTTGTTGAACGCAGCCGTTACCCCTTCAGGATCGTTGTAGGCATGGCGGAGACGGTCGGGATCTTTTTTGAGGTCTACGCCAATCAGCACCGCGCCATTGGGCCCCACAAGCGTTGCCATGCGTTCTAAAAAAGCGCGGGCATCCTCACGCTGAAAATTCCCAATGGTAGAGCCCGGGTAGTAGGCCAGCACCCGCGTGTAGTGACCTGCTGGAATAGGGATGGGAACGTCCGCGTTGTAATCCGCACACACGGGATACACCGGCAGAGCCGGGAAGGTGTCGGCGATGCGCTCCGCGGCATCTTGCAAGTGTTCGCGTGCAATATCCACCGGCACGTATGCAGCTACATCGTCAAGCGCCTCAAGCAGGATGCGGGTTTTGGTGCTGCTTCCGCTGCCATACTCAACCACGGCTGCCTGCGTGCCCACCTCGGCAGCAATGGCGGCCCGGTGTGTTTGCATGATGCTCATTTCTGTTCGCGTGGGATAGTAGGCATCCAGCTCACAGATTGCATCAAAAAGCTGCGAGCCGCGCTCATCGTATAAATACTTGGAGGGCAGTTGCTTGGGCGACTGCTGCAGCCCATGGAGCACATCAGAACGAAACGAATCGGTACTCGGATGGCAATCGGTAAGCGGGTGAACCCCAGGGGTAAGGGTTTCAGAGGCCATGGACATGTGGAGCGGTATCATACAAGGGGGGGCTATGAGAACGGAGAACATCAGATTCTCAACGCACTGTGCGAGTTAGAGCGATCGCGCCAGGCGTAATCCCATAAACTGCCAGGCCTCATCCGGGTGAAAGAAGTTTCGATAGGTGGGTCGGATGTGTGTTTCAGACGTCGCACACGAACCGCCACGCAACACGAACTGTCCGCACATAAACTTGCCGTTGTATTCTCCGATGGCCCCCGGGAGCGGCTCGTAGCCTGGATACGGCGAATAGTGACTTTGCGTCCACTCCCACACATCGCCATACATCTGATGCAACGTGCCGCCTGTGCCTTGTGTTGGGACATGCCCCTCGGCATCGGCCGACACCGCCTGTGGATGGTAGGCCTCATCCTCAACGAAGGTGCCTTCTATCGGCAGCCCTTCAGCGGCGATTTCCCACTCGGCTTCAGTGGGTAAGCGGGCATCGGCCCAGCGGGCAAACGCCTCCGCCTCAAAGTAGCTGAGGTGACATACGGGCGCATCCAGATTTACAGGGCGCATCCCCCCAAGCGTATACACGTACCACTGCCCGTCGTGCTTCTCCCAATAGTACGGTTCGGTCCAATTTTTCTCTTGCACCGTTGCCCATCCGGCTGAGAGCCACAGCTCGGGGCGTTCATATCCCCCGTCGTCCATAAACTCGAGATATTCGCGGTTGGTAACCAGGCGGTTGGATAGCGCAAAGGGCTGCAGGTAGGTGCGGTGACGGGGCGTTTCGTTGTCGTAGTGAAAGCCCTCGCCGTTGTAGCCGATTTCGTACAAGCCCTCGTCAAACGCGACCCAGTCTAAGGGCAACGCGGTATCAGGCTGTGCGTTGGACAGGTCGTCGCGATATGCCGGACGCAAGGGATTGACCGACAGGACGTGCTTCATGTCCGTCACCATGAGCTCTTGATGCTGCTGCTCGTGGTGAATGCCCAGCTCGACAAGCGGCGCAATGTCTTCCATCTGCTTGGCGCTTGCTTGTGCCAGCAGCACCTGTACCTGCTCGTCGATAAACGTGCGGTAAGCAAAGATCTCTTCTACGGTTGGACGCGAAATGTAGCCGCGTCGGTCGCGGCAGTGGCGCTCGCCTGCCTGGATGTAGTACGAGTTGAACAGATAGGCATACTGCTCATCGAGCGGTTCAAATCCGTCGAGATGCGGCTCTAATACAAACGTTTCAAAAAACCAGCTGGTGTGTGCCAGATGCCACTTTGTGGGGCTTACGTGCTCTACGGTTTGTACCACAAAGTCTTCGGTGTGCAGCGGCTCGCAAAACCGCTCCGTACGAGCCCGCACGGTACGAAAGCGGCGCGGTAGGGTGGCCACATCGGTACATCGAAGGCGGGCAGAGGACGAGTTCGAACGGGTTGTTGTAGCCATAAGTAGGTCGTGTATGGAAGCGGTGATCAGATTGGGGTGTACACAAACGGTAGGATTGTGCACAAATGAAAGCAGTCGGCTCTTTTGTGATCGTGTTTACAGAGAACGTTACACCGCTCGTTTCTTGCACGTTCTGCGCCCCTCCCCCTACGCAGCCAGCGCATCAAGCGCTTCGATAGGGTCGGGATAGGTGAAGGTGTATTCGTGCGTTGTCGTAAGCTTGGTGCTCATGACGCGTTTGCCGGCTCCGCCTTCTGGTTCTGCAAATGTGGGGGGCGCGCCGTCGTACGATGCTGCAGCCGCAATATAAAATGCTTGACGGGTTGGGTGATCTGGAGCCACCACATTGACCGGACCGGTTGCTTGCCGGGTGATGAGATGTTGTACAGCGCCTACCACATCAGTCTGATGCACCATGTTGACCGGCGCATGGGGACGAGCCACATCGGTACGGCCAGCGATAAACCGTCCAGGATGCCGCCCCGGCCCGAACAGTCCGCCCAAACGCACAAGCAACGATGCTGTGGGATATGCAGCGTGTACAATGTGCTCGGCGGCCCGCACGGATTGGGCCGTAGGGCGCTTCGGCGGGGGGTACGCCTCGGGAGTGCGTGGATCGAATGCATCTTCGGTTACGGGGCCATTGGTAGGCGGGTAAACGCCCGTCGAACTCAAATATACGACATAAGGGACGTTGTGCGCCTGCGCAGTGTCTATGAGCGCGCTGACCTGAGCCTGATAGACTTCTTTAGATACATCATCTGTTGCGTTGGATCGCCCCGGTGGAACTGTACACACAAGCACATCACTGGCAAAAAGATCGGCGACCGAAGGAGTAGGGCCCGGAGTGAGTCGGGTGACGAATGGCTCAATACCTGCCTGTTTAAGCACATCTGTACGCTCGGATCGCGTGGTGCTTCCACGCACCGTATGCCCAGCTTGTGCCAGTGCGCGTCCAAGCGGGAGCCCCGCCCATCCGCATCCTACAATACTAACTGACAGGGGCGACGACACATCCATAACACTATGCGTAAATCAAGCATCTGAAAAGGGATGGCCATTTACCTGCAGCTATGATTGCAGTTCGCGCGTTGTGCTCGACGGGATAGAGGATGGTTCGTTTGTTTCATGCTCGGCACAATCTGAGCGTGGCAACACAAGAGTGAAGGTGCTGCCTTCTCCCGGATTCGAGTCTACCTGAACCGTTCCGTTGTGCCGTTCGGCCACCTGCTTTACGATGTAAAGTCCCAACCCCGATGAGGGCTCGCCTCCCGTAGGCTCTGCTGAGAGGCGTTTAAATGGCTGAAAGAGCCCCTGTTGCTCATGGTCGCCGAGCCCAGGCCCCTCATCGCTTACGGCTACCTGTACGTTGGCATCGGTGCAGGTAACGTCCATACGAATGTCGCTACCCAGTGGCGCATACTTTACGGCGTTGCTTACCAGGTTGCTTATCGCCTCACGCAATCGGTTTTTGTCACCATTCACGTAAAGGTCTTGGGGGGGCACAAAGCATGTAACGGTTTGCTCCTTCTGCTCCGCCTGGGCCCAAAAGCTATGCGTGACCATTTCGGCCAACGAGGTGATATTGACGCGTTCGTGCTCATACGTTCCATGCACACTGCTCGCCTCTGACTTGAGCAGGTTATTGATCGTGTCTAGCGCCTCGCGCGCTGAATCATGCATGATGGAAATGCGATGGGTCGTGGATTCATCGTACGAGGCGTCTTCTTCGAGCATCACTGCAGTGAGCGCCTGAATACCAAACAGCGCATTCTTTACGTCGTGCGCTGCCACACCGAGCACTTTAGATTTTTCCTCGGCTGTTTCCTGGAGCTCCTGGTTGCTACGCATCAATTCGGCATTGTACATCGCTAGTTGACGGGCTTGCGTTTGCACACGAGCGGTACGCTGCTCAACAAGATGCTCCAGTCGCTCGTTACGTTTTTTTAGCTGACGCACCATCCACCAAAGCAGGACTCCAACGAGGAGGGCACCTCCACTGTAGAGCATAACCCGTCCGATAGTTGCATACGTCTCCATTTGCAGCACGGGGATTAATACGAGAACGAAGAGCGTTCCCGAAAGCATGAGCATGGGCATGCCACTTCGACTTGATCTCGCGTTCGTTTCACCATCCCTCGACCATACACGACACGCTGACTGTATCTTCTCTTTTGCAATGGCCCCCAGTGACTCCTGTCTTTGGCATTGACATGATGTGCATTCACAGGACGACACGGAGCGTTCTCCCCAATGGAGCGTTTTTGTTTTTGACCACAGATGTAACCCTGACATACGCGTTAGTACCCACTTGTGCGTAAGAGCATGAACCCGTTTTTATGGTTGACTTCTTCAAACCGCGTTCTAATAACACGAATCTCGCTGGGAAACGCTTCTTTATTCGTCCCACTTCTTTCAGGATAGGTCCCAATATCGCTTTAGAACGAAGCATGCTGCGCCTTAAGCGCACCCCGATTTG
>CAZZCI010000028.1:10276-15252 GCA_964653015.1 uncultured Rhodothermales bacterium | reverse complement strand
CTTCTCGCGATGACAAGCGGTTCGACCAAAACGAAGATACAATGTCTCTTGACGTCTATCCACTACTCTATCGCTTAGACATAGAAAGACCCCTTCCAGCAAAGAGCGAGACTGCTGGAAGGGGTCTTTCTGCGATCGGATGCAATCGCCGTACTAGCTTTTAAGAGTGAGCGAGATCCGCTCTTTTCAAAGTCTGCGACACGAAAGTATCATCAGAAACAGCACGTAGAAAGAGGTTTAGCCCTGACGTTGTCTCCATTGGTCAAGGACGGCCTCAAGCACAGCTCGTTCTGCAGAACGTCCTTGACTTTCGCCAAACTCATCTTCGCCTTCATCAAATCCGTCAGAGGCGTTCTGGTCTACGTCAACAGCACCGCTAGCGATGACTTCATCAACTCCAAACCCGTTTACTTCTTGGGCGAATATTTCACGTCGCGGATCCATCGAGATAACCTCGAAAGCTAGAATATCTTGGTATGGAACGGTGCTTTCAAGATTGAAAACATCATCTTGTACCGTTCCCGTATTGAGGATTGACTCGATAAGGTCTCCGTCGGTTATTTTAGCTACTTCGACAGGAACTCCATCTCTTTCCTCAATAACGATGAGCAACTCTTCTATTTGTTGGCGGGCCCCACGCCGCGTCATTCGAAGATCATAGGTCATGTAATATGTGATGGATGGGTCTTCCTCATACAAGGCAAAAACATTGAAATCGCCATCCATCGCCATCGCATCCTCGATCTCCGACACCGTCATGGAGACCTCATCGTCTCTCAGAAGATAGGTAAGTTCTATATCTTCATTGCGGATGATATTGTACATCCCTTCAAGAGCTGCTCCAACGTGGTCACGATGTTGAAAATTAACTCCAGAAAAGACCAGTTCTTGATCCTCATCTTGATTGACGCTTTGGGTTGGTGCAGCAGGTACACCAATTTGCACATTAGAAGACCACTGCGCTTGCGCCGTTTGCAACTGAGCCTGAAAAAGGAACAGTCCAAGTAGAAGGGCAAAGCTGCTGTAAATTGTATTTCGTAGAAGCATGTCAGTATAACGGATTGGGATCGAGGTTAACAAAAGGGGTCGTCCACTACTCAGTAGAACCTACAAAGCTAGGCACTTAGCATTCGTATCAAAAAGCGGTCCAGGTTGCTTTTTTCGACATACCCAGGGAATCTCATGTCATGCCCTTTCTTTATTGTACATTCCTATATACACCCATGCGCTCTAAAATAGAGACGCATTAAAGCACATTATACATTATAGAAGAACCCGTCGTGCCTTTTTCAACGAAAGGAGAGCCCCACCTGTATGAGACTCTCCTTTTTCATGGTTTTCAAGACGATAGCCTAGGAGCCAAGTCTAAAACTCTACAGGCTCGCGTTGAATGAGGATGTCATTTGTTCAATGGGAACAGGAATGCGAGTACCAGCATGGTTGATTCGATTAACTGAGTTCACACGGAACGCTAAATTGACCCCTCCGGAGAGAGCTCCTTGTTGTTGGAGTTCGTTTCGAAGATTGAGCTGGCCGTTTGCATCAGGCTGGAAAGTGCCCAAACGACTAAAGCCAATACCATCCTGATAAAGAACCTCTACTTCACCGACTTCGTAGTTGGCATCGGCACTGTACCGGCTCGCAAATTCTGCATCTGGTTCGACATTGAAGGTTACCGTTGCAGACGTTCCGATTCGATCTCCTGCATCAATACGCTGACCATCCTGATCGGCAAGATTTAACGACGGATTGGGGGGATCGATGATTCCAAACTCTTGACTTCCAAGCGGTACATCATCACCGTCCTCTTGAATCAGATAGGCCATGACCTCAATGGATTCGCCCGATGAAGGACTTAACTGCAAGGTTGTGCCTTCTGCTGACTGTCCTGCAGCTTCAAGACGAAGCCGTTCGCCTTCAAGCCCGGGTACTTGAATGCGTACCTCATTACGCACCTGTCGGTAAATTGCGTCGGCAGCAACGGTTTGTCCAATCACTTCAGGACGTCGCACGGTAAAGCCGCCTTCAATCTCTTCAGTGGCTTGCTCTCCATCCACAGTAGTGTATGTGAGCAAAGCTTGATAGGTTACGTCTCGCTCGTTTTGTCCTTCTTCCAAAAGGTTGCCAGTATCCATTCTAAGAACAGAACGGGTACGGCCATCTTCATCCTCAATCTCTTCGACACGCAATAATTCGTCAAGCGACTCGATCTCGTACTCAGTAGGAGCAGCAGCAAGGTATGCCCCAGCTTGATGGGTCTGCCCCAACACCATGTTGTCTTGACCGACCACAATAGACTCAATACTACGAAAATATGCTGTATCTTCCTCAATATCGAATGTGCTCATCGCATAGAGCAGGATGGGAAGATACAAGGCCAGCATAATCTGGTACCTTAGCGTCTTTACTCGTATTGTTGCGTCTCCCATGAGATTCTCTACCTTGGCTTTAAGATGTACGTATTGAGCACTACTGGTGGGTGCGGCCTGACACTATTGCTGCCAGCCTCATTGTAAAGCAGCTACTTACTGCCGTTACTTCCCGACTCATTGAAAGTACGAAAGCGCTCAAGCATATCGTCCAGATCATTGCGCATGGTTTCAACCGTTTCACCGGCCCCTTCCATTTCACTACCCAGCGTACGCATACCTTCGCCCAGTCGGCTCGCATCTTCGGCAAGTTCACCGCTAGCAACCTCCGAAAGCTTGGTACGCATATCTTTGACAGCGACGCGAGCACGCTTCATTTCACCTGCCATGTCATGAATTTCACCCCCGAACTGCTTAATTTCTTTGCCAAGCGCGCTCATCATGACATTTAGGTCATCATTGACCTTCTTTTCCATCATTTTGCGAGCGGATGCACTCGGTGCAGGCCCTTGAGCGGCCTGTACAACGGCAGCGCCTCCACCTGCTGCTGCACCTGCCCCTGCTTTCTGGCCTTCTTCAGTTTCTTCAAAGGGTTCCATCACAAATGCTTGAGCAAGCTCTAGTATACCCATGATAATAAAGGCACCAGCCTCGCCAAGAAACCCTACAACCATGAAGGTGTCTGCGTACGGCTCGCCAGCAGGGTTATCCCAGATCTTGAAAAAGACCCCAAGAATAGCAGCAGAGCCAAATATTCCAATAAAGAATCCGAGCACTTTTGTTACGAGCTCGAAAATGTATTCCTTTCTATTACTGGCCATGAGATCAAGGTATGTTTCGGTAAATCGGTTACAGCGGGTGATTAAAGCATACTGAAGACAACTTCAGTAGCAAAGCAAAGGGGTTACCCTAGTTACTAAGATTACAGAGAAGGCTTCTGGATTGTTTTACATGGCGCTATACAGGTCTAATTGAAAACTTCGTCGTTAAGCAAAGCTGGGATCAAAGAGAATGTGTATGAGCCTCTTTTCTCACTGTCCATTATCGAAAATGTCATCAGGCTCTTCGTCTTCGTCTACATCTCCTCCAACATCTGGAAGCTGAGGAGTATCTGCGTCCCCTTCAACTTGGGTGATGCTAGCAGCACAGCGAAAACCAACCTCTTGATTCCCTCTATCTTTGTCCTGCGCATTCCGAACTCCTACACCGATGTCAAATGAGTTCGATGCCCAAGACCCTCCTCGGATAATACGATCTTGCTCTGAATCATCTTGAAAAGGCGCAGGATCAGACTGTCCCGATTCATAATGATCGTAAGTTGGGCTATAAGCATCCTCAACCCATTCGGCGGCGTTGCCAGCCATATCATGAATGCCCCATCGGTTTGGGGGGAATGCTCCTACCGGAGCTGTGCGGGAGTATCCAGTCGCAGCCGGATTGCCTTCAGGACTGAAGTTTGCGAGATAACGTCCTCGTTCATCAGTAGCTCTAAAACCACGCCAAGGATATACAGCCCCGACTTGTCCAGCACGTGCTGCGTATTCCCATTCAGCCTCAGTGGGAAGACGACGATTCCCGTTCCACTCGCAAAACTCGCGTGCATTTTCCCACGTTACGCCAAGAACAGGATAGTCCTCAAATTGCGACTGCGTCAAATAACTATTTCGGGCGTCCTCGTCTCCTCCCCAGGCATCAGCGTCAGGAAGTAGATTGCGATCATTTCGATCTAGGACAAACTCCAAATACTCTCTGTTTGTGACCTCAAATCGGTCGATATAGTATTCTGGCATCGCCAACACCACACGCCCGGCCTGTTCACGATCGTGAACATCCTCGTCTGTGAGCCCCATGATGAACGTTCCTGTGGGGAGACGAACCATATCGCCGTATGTTTGACGCGGCGGGTCATCATCCGTAACAGCCACTTCCAACAACGAGGCTGGCGCTGCCACAGACCACAAGTCGCTCCCCGCTTCATCTTCATCGATGAAAGCAGAGCTTGACACCGCACCGAGTGTTGCTACGAGGAGGAACAGGCTTGCTCCTGCAATCAAAGCAGGTGACGAAAGCCAATGTACCGATTTATCGTTTGGGGTCTTCATACCTGTAAATCAGTCAGCAATGTGTAAATTATACGACACAGGCGAGTTGTAGTACCGCATGCATCGTAGTGAAATCAATCTAGCACCTTGTGTATCACGGCTCCGGAAATGTCGGATCCAACTCTTCAGGCTCCTCATCAACGTTTTCGTCAACGTCTTCCACTTCCACATCAGGCGCATCTGCTTCTGGTGGAGCTTCTACTTCTTCTTCTACGGCGTCAATATCAACCTGACTCAGTGTCGCTGCGCACCGGAAGCTGACCTCATCTCCGCCAATCGACTCCCCATCTTGCACACGATCTACGGGAATGTCACGCGGTGCACGCTCCCGAACACCAACACCAATTTCAAACTCTCCTGAACGCCACGACCCCCCACGAATGGTGCGCTGGTTTTCACGAGGATTGGTATGCCGCGGATTCCGCTCGGCATGGCGCCCGTAATCACGTGTCCAGGCATCAGCGGTCCACTCATAGGCGTTTCCAGCCATATCGAAAAGCCCCCA
>CAZZCI010000028.1:0-10176 GCA_964653015.1 uncultured Rhodothermales bacterium | reverse complement strand
GATTCCCTCGCCGCTCGGCACTAAGTCCTGGCCACGGATAGGCAGCTCCAAGCACGCCTCCACGAGCAGCATATTCCCACTGAGCTTCAGTTGGAAGACTGTGTCCACGCCACTGACAGTAGGCTTCTGCCTGATCCCATGTAGCATACATAACAGGAGAGTTTCCTTCACTCTCAAAGTAACGCTCGGCCTCTGCATCAGGAAGGGCCAGCTCGTTCTCCTGGAGTTCATCCCCTGAAAGATCTTCAAGGAAGCGTTTGTAATCGTCGTTAGTAACCATGTGCTGATCCATGAAGAACCCACTCATAGAGATCCGTAGACGCCCGGGATCTTGATCAAGGTCGCTACGCGGATCGGTCGGCCCCATGAGGAACGTACCACTGGGAAGACGAACCATGTTACTGTGATCCGCAAATTCAAATATATCCTCTTCCGGATCGACTTCACGATCATACGGAAGACGGCCGGGATCGCCAAACTCGCCATAGAAGCGTGCAACCTCCACCGTACGCGGAAGCGTAAGCGGCTGCCCCCCTACCAAATCCCATTTGGTATACGGGATGTTAAACTCTATATCGCCATCGGCAAACTCGTCATCACTGGGACAATACCCAAAGGGTCCGCACTCGGCATCAGAGTCAGCAAATGAGTCTGATTCGTCAGCAACGCCACGCGCCGGAAGCTCTCGATCAATGCGCTGTAGTCGATACGACACACCAAGGGAAGGCATGAAGCTCGCAACTAAGTTTGGCTGCACAACCCCGCCATCAATTTCCTCGTTCCAGGCCCATCGGCCGGCCAATTCAGCTTTTAGGCGGACGTTTTGCCCAACATCGTAGTCAAGTCCGATACCAGCAGGAAAGAGACCACGCTCTTCTTCCTGCCCAAATATGAACCGCCCATACCCGACATGCAGATAGGGACTAACTTGACTGTCTGACCCAAGGACATGAAACTCAACGCCAAGATCGGCTGAAGTTAGTTCTTGATACGTTAGCCCCCCTCGAACGCGAGCTACGCGATTCAGGTCGAACATCACTCCTCCCGAAATGGCAGGGTTCGTACCTGCGAGGTTAGAAGGAGTCGCATCTTCGGAAAGAAGCGCACCACCAGTAACAAACAGGCGCTGTGCGTCTGCGTCTTGTGGCAAGCTAACTAACCCAACCAGCAACAGGGCACAAATAATCGTAAGCGTACGCCGCATAATCATGTGTATTACAACAGTCAAACAAGCAATGTGTGAGTGCACAGAACCTCCGCCCCAACCTGTGCACTTATGATGAATATCGAGACATATAAAATCAAGCCCGGTTCTTAGTTCCGCTGTTAAGGGGCAGAGCGATTATCATCGAAAGTCAAACCGATACGTGATTTCTACAAAACCCATGTAATCAGGACGCTCTACCCCGTCGATTCCTGTATGTCCGTCAAGCCACCCAGTAGTTGGAACACGAACTCCCATCCGGAAGGTGTCGAAAAAAGAAACCCCTCCAACAAATGCCCCTGTAACACGGCTACCGAGCTCCTCAAACAGGCTATCCTCTTCTGGAAAGTTTTCGTAGGTTGGTGCAATAAGAAAGAGAGGACCTCCACCAACAAAAACCCGGAATAGCCCTTGTCTAACATAGGGAAGATCGTAATCAGCTGTGACATCTAAACCGAGCAAGTTGTTTGTGAACTCAATCGGGGCATTTTGACCTGTAGTACGCCCGTCAATGCGGTGATATTGCAAACCAACATTCAATCCATACTGGTCGAACTCACCTAAACGGCGATCTAACGTAACACCAATAGATGGATTAGCTGAACTAACATACTTTAGGATGTTGTTGCCAGGGTTGCGACTCAAGTCTCCCTGATAGGTGTTGATACCCACTCCAATTTTGATGCCATGGATAAACGACTCCCCTGAGACCTCCTCTTGCGCTTCGCCTTGCCCCAACCCTTGCAGGCCTTGTGCCTGCATTGTATGCACAGGCATAAGTAGCAGAGACACAACAAAGACAAACGCAAACGTAACCGTATGTAGTGCTTTGGTAGGCATGTACCCAACGCCGTTATAGTTCTTTTAGAATCGAAGACTGCCCGCTGCACCCAAGGTACAACGTTAGCAGTTGTCACTACGCTGCATTACATAATACATCGTAGCTGAACAAGTAACAAACCGAGTGTAAAAGGATAACCAGAACTTCCTAAACTGGCTGCACCAACTGCTTAAACCGTCGCGCAAGCTATTACGAACCTGGCTTGCCTTCGCATAAGCAGCTCTTTACCTGTGTTGCTTCAACACAATAGGGAATACATTGCTTGCATGCAAAGTGCGGTACCACTTTAACGCAAAAACAAGACCAAGCAGCACAGAAAAGGGAATTATAGAGATACCTTCGACTAATCTGTTGAGGCTACTACGATATCCCCACCATGCATTGATCCTCCATCTTTATGAAAAGCCTTGCTTAGCCATGCCACCAACTACGATCTAATGAACGGTACTGAATCGCTTCGGAAACATGAGCAGCTTGAATTGCTGCAGCTCCTGCAAGATCTGCAATGGTACGAGATACTTTTAGTACACGCGTATATGCTCGTGCACTAAGCCCCATTTGGTCAATGGCTGTTTTTAGCAACGTCGTTCCAGCTTCATCTAAATTGCAGTACGACTGAACAGCAGCGGCGTTCATCTGCGCATTCGCGTGCACGCCATCGCTCGACTTAAATCGGTACGCCTGTTGATTCCGCGCTGCTACAACACGAGATCGCACCTGTTCTGACGATTCCGTTCCCTGCTCAGAGGCTTGGAGTTCGTCAAAGTCAACAGGTGCCACCTCAATGTGCAGGTCGATGCGGTCCATGAGTGGGCCGCTAATTTTGCTGAGGTAGCGCTGCACTTGAGCAGGCCGACACACGCACTCTCGCTTAGGGTCATTCAAATAACCACAGGGACATGGATTCATGCTTGCCATGAGCATAAACCGAGCTGGGTACGTAACTGTGGAGCGCGCTCGGCTAATAGTGATACGCCCTTCTTCAATGGGTTGACGCATCACCTCCAGCACGCGGCGCTGAAACTCAGGAAGCTCATCTAAAAACAGTACGCCATTGTGTGCTAACGAAATCTCACCCGGTGACGGGTGCGCTCCCCCTCCACACAGACCAGCATCAGAAATTGTATGGTGCGGTGACCGAAACGGGCGCTGTGTCACGAGCCCTTTTCCGGGGTCGAGTGTACCGTTTACCGAGTATATCTTGGTCGTTTCTAGCGCTTCAGATGTTGAAAGCGGCGGCAAAATGCCCGGCATCCGCCGGGCCAACATGGTCTTTCCTGCTCCAGGAGGCCCAACAAGCAACACATTGTGCCCCCCCGCAGCAGCAACTTCTAATGCCCGCTTTACGTTGTCTTGCCCTTTTACATCTGAAAAATCAGTTGGCGCCTCTGTTCCGTTCTGTAGCGCTTGCTTTACGTTAGGCAGCGGCTCTACAGGGCGCACTCCCTCCGACAAGAAATGCACAGCTTCTTTAATTGTCTGTACAGGCACTACGGAAAGACCATCTACCACCGCCGCCTCGCGGGCATTTTCTTTCGGGACAATTACATAATCACACCCTTTGGATGCAGCTTTAATAGCCATGGGCAAAACCCCTCGAACGGGACGCACCGTTCCGTCTAGCGCCAACTCCCCCATAACCCATGCCCGAGCCAACCTGTCTTTCGGCATGTGATCCGTGTAGGCTGCCAACAACCCAATCGCCAGAGGTAGGTCGAAGGCAGATCCTTCTTTGGGCACATCCGCCGGAGCCAGGTTTACCGTGATACGTCCACGCGGTATAGGCAGCCCGCTGGTCTTAAGCGCCGACATAACGCGATCACGACTCTCGCGTACTGCTCCGTGAGGGAGCCCGACAACCGTGTACTTCCGAAGCCCAGAGTCGATATGGGTTTCGATCTCGATGGGCAACGCGTCTACCCCAATTGTTGTGCTACTCCAAACACGGCTTAGCATATGCCAATGTAAATCAGGTCAGCAACCGGTACATCGCTTACGACCCATCCGCAAGCAATTCGTAACGTCTCCGACGGCCTAATTAACGCCGGCATGCTGCTATGAAGTCGCAAATTTCGTCGTGACGGGCTTGCGCGTCAGCGTATCCAATCTCCATAACGCGATCAATGTATCCGCGAGCAAACAGCAGTACACTTAACCAATCGGCATTGCGCACCTCGCTGGCTCCTACCCCGTTCGTTAAATACCGAAGTGTAGTAGGTAACTCGCTAGTGTACTCATGTGCAAAGCTGCTCAGGTTTACAGAGGGGCGTAACTGAAAGAGATCGATGACTCGCTCTGAGGAGCCCCCTTCGTGTTGTCCATTGCGACGCTGCTTTTCTTTCACGAGCCGGTTGATCCGTTGCAAGTTATCAATATCTTGCTCCAATGCATCGGTAAACACAGCATTTACTAGCAACCCCATGATTTGCGCCAAGGGCGGATGGCCATAAACCGAGGGCGTTCCAGCCTCGCGTTGCGTTGGTTTATGACGCGTACCGATGACCATAATGTGCGTTGCTCCTAAATGCACTGCCGGTGCCAACGGAGCCATGAGACGTACACCTCCATCTCCATACCACGCATCATTGATGCGAACGGGAGGGAAAACCAACGGAAGGGCTGTGGATGCCATGATATGATCGACGCACAATCGGGTGTGGCGGCCCACGCGATCTGGGCGCTCCCATTCGTCAAAGTCGCATCCCTGCACCCAGGTTACCGTCTGGCCCGTTGTGTAACTTGTTGTTACTACGGCAGCGCTCTTTAGCCATCCGGTGCGTAAGTTTTGCTGGATTCCCGTCAACTCGCCCTCTGTTGTGCCCATCTTAGAATGCAAGAACGTCCGAAGCGGACTTGGATCCAGCAATCCGCGCTGTTGCGGATCGCCCTGGGCCCGTTTTTCAGGAGTACGATCGGCCACTAACCTGCGCACAATGTCAATCCCCGAGTTAATGTCAAACACCTGACCGGCAGACAAATTGCGCCAGTTACGTGCTAAACTGGCTGTGGCCTGTGCAAACGTGCCAGAATGGTTTGCCAACTGTGTGGTATTGATAGCTCCTGCAGACACACCGGTAAGCACTGAAAACCGAAATGAGGGAAAGGTCTCGGCCATGTACCGAAGCACCCCCACCTGATATGCCGACCGCGCCCCACCGCCGCCTAACACAAGCGCAATGGTAGGCGTATCGGCCTGCTGCTTGCGCGAGTCTGCCTCCGGTGTCTGAAACAAACGATCAGGGAGAAAGCGCCGATACCAGTTGCTCATCCTTCGTAATAGTTAGCTACAAAAGCACCTACTTGCATCAATATAGCGGGCACGCCGTCCAATTACAGCCCGCCTTTTGCTGCTTACCGTTTTGCGCGATATGCCTCCTCGTCATGTCCTTTTTCTATTTCTGGATGGTGTAGGTCTGGGGCCTAATCAACCGGCGAATCCGTTAACCACTGTAGGCCCTCATTTTGCCCTGCTCAGTCAATGCACCCAATGGACCCTTCAGACTCCCACCGTACACACCCCGTCTCACGTCTTTCGACCGGTGGACGCAACCCTTCAAACCTCCGGGCTGCCCCAAAGCGGAACAGGACAGGCATCGCTTTTTAGCGGGGTGAACTGCGCCGCACGAGCTGGGCGCCACTTCGGCCCGTTTCCGCACTCCACCTCCAAGCCCATCCTGAAAGCTCAAAACATATTTCAGCGCCTCCAACCCGAAGTTGCTGAGCACGGCTGTGCATTTGCGAACGCCTATCCACCCGTATTTTTTGAAAAGCGCGCTCAAAGCAACCGGTGGACCGTCACCACGCTGTGTAGTCGCCAAGCAGGCGTACGCTTGCGCTCTACAGAAGACGTACGTACGGGGCGTGCCCTTACGGCTGACATTGTTGGAGCGGCGTGGCAAAACCACCTTAACATATCCATTCCACACCTTTCTCCATTTGAGGCTGGCCAGCAACTGTACCGTCTCATGCAAGCCCATCGGTTTACATTGTTTGAATACTACGAGACCGACAAGGCTGGCCATGGACGTTCAGCACTCAGCATTTCCACCATTCTGCAGCGGCTGGATGCGCTACTTAAAGGCATTCTGGACGCTTTTTCGCCCGCACACGATCTTTTGCTTCTCTGCAGCGATCATGGCAACCTCGAAACCCCCGACCAAAAGCCCCACACCCGGCACCCCGTTCCCTTGGTTGCTTATGGATGTGGAGCCGGCGCCTTTTCGGATGCGACATCCATCACGGATGTTGTTCCTACGCTTGTCGATCTTGTGACCAACGAGATGCCGCAATCTTGATTACTGCTGAGCAGCCATCTCTTGATCGGGCAGACGCCCCTGCACTAGTTCGTCGACAAGGGCATCGGCATTGTAGATCCGTTCCAAAGCAGCAATGATACCACGGCTGTCTACTGAAATCGCACGGGCTTGCTCATCGCGATACAAAAAGCGATTGGGGAGGGCCTCGTAGTTGCTATCGAACGCCACACCGACAAGCTCTAAGTCGCTATTTACGAGGGGCGACCCTGAGTTTCCGCCTGCAATGTCATTGGTAGACACTTTGTTAAGGGGGACGTTAAGAAACGTGCTATCGGATGCGGCTTCCATCCAGCGGCTAGGCAACGTCCACGACTCCCCGTCTTTCTCATCTGCTCGTGTGTAAAGTCCCTCAAAGGTAGTGTACGGCGCTACATGAGTTGTATCGTCTACCGTGTACCCTTGCACTCGTCCGTCACTAATGCGAGGTGTTGACGTAGCATCCGAGGCGATGCGACGCTCGTCAAACACAGCCAGTCGAGCCCGGTTGAGGCGGGCATTAATCGAAACCTCTGAAGCACGTAGGTCTTGCTGCTGCTCTACAATGCTAAAGTAGAGCGGAGCCAGCCCTTCAATCAGGCGAAGCGATGGATCATTGCTATCGCGGTAGCCACGGTCAAACAGGCGGTCTGCGCCTTCTTTTGTAAAGAGCCGACTCTCCTCAACTAGATACTCTGCCCACTCACGTGGCGTACGGTCCTCAAAGAGTTGGCGCATGGTGGGGTCAGAGGCCCCATACGCCTCCTGCAGGTCTTCGAGGCGGCGTGCAAGAAGCTGTTCCTCCACTTCAGCAGGCCAGTCTTTAATTTGATCGGCTTCGGTGATGGCCTGTTCAAGCTGCGCATCGCGCTGTGCCCCCCGGCTCCGACGCAGTTGACTCATATAATAGCCGTACATGCCACGCGTAAGAATGCGTGATCCGATGTTTGTGTTTGCAAATCCATTAAAGGCCTTTCCACGACGATTGACGGAGGCTTTGGATTGCTGCAGCTGCTCCATATCTCGCGTCAGCCCTCCATATCGCTGGCGCAGCGTATCTACAGACCGGATCGAGTCTTGCAGTGCACGTTCATTGGCGGTGCGCCGTGCAATAAAGTGGGGGTCGTCAAGTCCCACCTGTTGCCCCTCCAGGTTCTTGCGCGAGTTCATAAGCGAAAAGAGCGTATTGCGCAAATCAGGCGCCTCTTCTTCCGGATTGGCTTCGAGGAACGCTTTCATCACATCAATCCGGTTCGACAGAAACGTCAACTGATTGGGGATACCGTGGTCGCGCTCATACTCCATTTGGCTAACGGTGGAAAGACGATCTGTGCTTCCAGGTGTCCCAACGGTGAAGACGGGCATGCCCGCTTCGCTTCCCCTCTCGTGGCTCCATGTAAAGTGGTTGGTTGGGCGCACAGGCTCATCATCTTCGTAAACCCGGTAAAATGCAATATCGAGATTATACCGAGGATAGGTAAAGTTGTCTGTATCGCCCCCAAAGAAACCGATACGCTGCTCGGGGGCCATGACCAGACGGACATCGGTGTAGCGACGGTAGGTATATGCTTTATAACGAGCCCCGCGATATGTGGGGACGACTGATACGCGCAGGTTAGCGTCTCGCTCGCGAGCTTGCGCATTTAGCTCGCGCTCCAGGCTATTAACACGCTCAGTACGCACATGCGACCGTAATGTGTGGGCTCCTCGATAGATGCGATTGGTTACATCTCGGGTATCCACCAACTTATCAACGTGCAGGTCGGGCGTGGCGCGTTCTTCATCCGGGGTAGAAGCCAGAAAACCGTCTTGATCCAACCGCTCGCCCTGTTCTTGAACGGCCGTAATGTGCGTTCGTGCACAGTGATGATTCGTTACCATAAGCCCATCTTCAGACACGAAGCCTGCTGAACAGGTCGTTCCAAATCGAAGCGCCGCCTGCTGCATGTGCGTCTTCCAATCCTCATCAGGACGTATGTCGTACGTATCGGCAAAGTGATCAGCGGGGATATTATCGAGCATCCACATCTTGCCGAGGTCAAACGGACGCACTGCAACGGTATCGTAGCCCGCGGGCATATCGGTAAGCGGGAGCGTGGGAAGTCGCGCCTCCGTTTCAGCTCCCCCTTCGGTAGACTCCGGTCGGTCTACGACCGAGACCATGTCACGCGGTGCTGAGCAAGCCACGGCAAGAATGGCAACCATTGCCAAAAGCGCAACAGTGCGCACAGCAGATCCCGATCGCAATTTCGATAAGTAGCGCATACAAATAGGAATGGATATAAGACAGTACATCGGCGCACGCGGAAAGGATCTATCTGCTATGTGCTGTTTCCAAAAGCTCTTACCCAGCAACAGACCCGTCTTAGGCGCACCCGTTTGGTGAAGCTACATGGACGCTGAATACCTTTTTATACTTGGCATTCATTACGTAGACGCACAGCACCCCAATGGGTTACATAACCATGTATTTTGCGTCAAGCCCAGGGTGCAACCAAGATGCAACTGTGAAGACAGCACAACAGGGTTTCATTCGTCTCTTTCTTTTTTCTATTCTGAGTTGCCGGAACGAGGAGGAACCGTCAATTTGTACCGGATCGGGAACTCCTCTTTTCCATAATCAATATGGACTTTCCCATTGCGAAAGTGGCGGAATTGGTAGACGCGCGAGGTTTAGGACCTCGTGCCCAATAGGGCGTGGGGGTTCGAGTCCCTCCTTTCGCACCTTACCTGAATAGTTCACCCCGTTGTGCACATGCACATCGGGGTGTTTTTTTGACGCCAGGTATACCTGGCAGACTGTATAGCGTATGATCTCATCTGAAGGCAACGGGACCTTGCGGAGAGAAGGGTGTAACCCATGCGGTGCTGTGAACGGTAGCGAACGAGTCCTCCTGAGGTGCGATCTCATGCCGTTAATTGGGCAGATGCATCCGACGTGACAGCATGAGATTG
Source organism: uncultured Rhodothermales bacterium (assembly GCA_964653015.1). Taxonomy (GTDB): domain Bacteria; phylum Bacteroidota; class Rhodothermia; order Rhodothermales; family Salinibacteraceae; genus Longimonas. The sequence goes on along the minus strand of CAZZCI010000028.1, from coordinate 884 downwards.
CGTCGCTGCGCTCGCAATGACAGGTGAGTTATTCTCGATACGTTAGGGAGCACATGCGTTACCCGACGTTTGACGTGTGATAGAACAGAAAAGTGGCACCCCCGGTAGTGGGAGTGCCACTTTGTTGTACGCTGTCTGCACGTAGTACGTTTGAATGCTGCCCCGACTAAAAATCCTGAGAGGTGGCCTTTATGCCACAAGCGGGACAGTCATGAGATTTAGCGCACACAAGCTGTACATACGTACCGTATGAGCGATTGCTCTGTTGACTCGTCCACCGACCAATGCGGAGCTTTCACGCTCGCCAAAAGATCGGGGAGTTTTTTCCACAAAAGAGTCGTTTTGATTGATTACGACCCATTCGGTGCATACACGTCGCAGATTTTGCGCTATCGCATTGTGGTGATGCGAGGCCAACTTTAGCACCTCTCTAATCTTTTAGTCGCACCGACTGGCTTTACTCCAGTTCGCGCAACTCGTCAACACCGAGCTTTTCTTTGATCTTTTTGTACGTTTCCCAATCAATGAGTACGGCGTAAGGGTCATTGTTCTTTTGAATGAGTACGCCGTTTTTGGTTTTGCGTACGTGCTCAATCAGTTCGGACGTTTCAGACCGCAATTCTGTGATCGTTGCGATCGCGTCAACTCCTTCGGTATTGTACATAACAGAACGTATCTTATTTAGGAAAAATCGGCCCGACGCATGCGTTCAAACAGTCTCAATACCTGCTCCGGTATTGTGGCAAAACCGTCGGGTATATATTGACGGAACCACATGCAGACCGATACAGCATTCATTGTTCTATCCTTTACGACGTAATACCGACTCTCTAGTTACCACCTATACAGTTTTTTTATAATTAGAAAGGGGTATATGCATACTG
>CAZZCI010000027.1:14385-15569 GCA_964653015.1 uncultured Rhodothermales bacterium | reverse complement strand
GGGTCGTCGACCAGTCCCCAGACGCGCAGGTAGCTGGAGGCGTCGTCGACGGGAAGCAGGGCTTCGGCACGTTCGTCGGTCCACAGTTGGCGGATGCGAAAGCGCAGGCGCTCGACGCGGTCGTCGGCGGTGGCGGCCTCGCACTGCACGATGGGACGGTCCTGGTGGTGCAGCGTCAGGTGGATGCCGGGGTGGGCCAGGGCTTGCTGGTACACGGTGTCGGAGATGTGCTTCATCTCCGTGGCGTCGGTCTTTAGGAAGTTGCGGCGTGCGGGCACGTTGTAGAACAGGTTGCGCACGGCAATGGTGGTGCCGGTGGGGGTGGCGCAAGGGCGGTGGGTCTCGATGGTGCCGCCATTCACCTGCACCTGCGTGCCGACGTCGTCTTCGACGCGACGCGTTTTGAGTTCGACCTGGGCCACGGCGCTGATGGAGGCGAGCGCTTCGCCCCGAAATCCGAGCGTGCGGATGCGCTCCAGATCGTCCATGCCGCGAATTTTGCTGGTGGCGTGGCGCTGGAAGCAGCGGCGGGCATCGGCTCGACTCATGCCGGAGCCGTCGTCGGTGACCTGGATGAGCGTGCGTCCGGCGTCTTTTACGCGCACCTGGATGGAGGACGCCCCGGCATCGAGGGCATTCTCGATGAGTTCCTTCACGACGGAGGCCGGGCGCTGCACGACCTCGCCCGCTGCAATTTTGTTGGCGAGCACGTCCGGCATCTGCCGGATGAGGCCGTCGGTAGACGATGAAGAGTCGGCGTTCATGCGGGCGGGCTACAGCGAGAAGTAGATAAAGAGGCAAACGACGAGGAGGCCGAGCAGGTACAAGAGCGCCATGGGACTGCGCCGCTTACCGCCGCGCCGTCGCACGCGCATGCGGCGGCGGATGCTTTCGTCGTCCGACGGGTCGTAGCGGCGGGGTTCGTACCCATACTTGCGGGGTCCGCGTCCGGCAGAGAAAAGGCCCATGGGTTGTGCAGCGTGGGGTTTGGGAGTGCGTTGCGGCGTACGAACCGAAAGCCGTTTGCCCTCGTTCCGAGCGCTATGCTGCCGCGTACTTGACCGCATTATACCCGATCTGGTTGTACCGTTGCGGGTTGGCTTCCCTTCACGATACGAATGTCCTTCGTCAGTCGGCCTTCGGGCTCGTGTGGGTGTAGAAGGGTGGATGGGTGGACGGGTGGA
>CAZZCI010000027.1:12242-14285 GCA_964653015.1 uncultured Rhodothermales bacterium | reverse complement strand
CAGTCGGCCTTCGGGCTCGTGTGGGTGTAGAAGGGTGGATGGGTGGACGGGTGGAAGTTTTCGTGCGAAGGTTATGCTGCACATCAAAAAAATGCCCCGACTCGTGGTGAGCCGGGGCGTTCTTGTGTAAATGAATCGAAGGCAACGCAGGGCGCTACGCATCCAGGTTTTCGATGATGCCTGCTGCGCCCATGCCGCCGCCTACGCACATGGTGCACAGACCGTAGCGGATGCCGCGGCGCCGCATTTCATGCAGCAGCGTTGCGGTGAGCTTGGCACCAGTGCAGCCGAGCGGGTGACCCAGCGCAATGGCTCCGCCGTTTACGTTCACGATCTCCGGGTCGAGGCCCGTTTCGCGGATCACCGCCACTGCCTGTGCGGCAAAAGCTTCGTTCAATTCGACGAGCCCGATATCGTCAAGCGAGAGCCCCGCCTGATTGAGCGCTTTCGGAATGGCCTCGACCGGGCCAATGCCCATCAGCTCCGGCGCTACACCGGCAACCGCAAAGCTTACGAGGCGGCCAATCGGGTCGGCGTCAAGCTCGGCGAGCTTCTTCTCGCTCACCACCACGGTAGCGGCGCCTCCATCCGAGCGCTGTGATGCGTTGCCTGCTGTAACACTGCCACCTTTGCGAAAGGCCGGGCGCAATCCGCCCAGCGCGTCCATGCTGGTGTCGAAACGCGGGCCTTCGTCGGTATCGAAGGTGGTCGATTGCTCGTGCACCTCGCCGTTATCGTACTGGCGGATGCTCACATCAAGCGGTACGATCTCGTCGTCGAAGCGTCCGCTCTGCACCGCGTCGGCGGCGCGCTCGTGCGAGCGCAGGGCGAACTCGTCCTGATCTTCGCGCGAGATGCCGTACTTGTCGGCCACGTTCTCGGCGGTGATGCCCATCGACACGAAGTAGTCGGGATCGGTCTCGGTGAGCTCCGGATCCGGCTGAAAGTAGAAGCCGCTCATGGGCACATGGCTCATGGATTCGGCGCCGCCCGCCACCATCACATCGGCCTGGCCCGTTACGATGGCTTGCGTGGCCATGGCAATGGTCTGCAGGCCCGACGAGCAGAAACGGTTCACGGTGGCGCCGGGCACATGGTCAGGCAGCCCCGCTTTCTGCGCGATGGCGCGCCCCATGTTCATGCCCTGAGGGCCTTCCGGAAAAGCGCAGCCCATGATTACGTCGTCCACATCGTCAGGCGAGAGGCCGTCTACGCGGGCGAGAGCTCCTTTGATGGATTCGGCGCCCAGTTTTTCGGGACGGGTGGTGCGCAGCGTGCCGCGATCTGCCTTGCCGACGGCGGTGCGCACACTGCTTACGATAAATGCTTCGTTGGTTGCTTGCATGGTTAAGTGCGTTGGATTTGTTAAGGGATGCGAGCGGGCGTCTTAATTCCGCAGCGGCTTATTGTGCTTCAGGATGTGCTCTACGCGTGCCTGGGTCTTCTCTTCACCCAGGAGACTCAAGAACACCTCGACCTCCAGATCAAGCAGGTACTGCTCGTCGACCTCTTGTGGTGCGCTCAGGTCGCCACCGGTCATCACGTAGGCGAGCTTGTGCGCCAGGAACTGGTCGTACTCGCTGATGTAACCGCCCTCTTTGTACTGATGCAGCGCTACGTCAAACGCGGCGCGTCCGGGTTCGCCCAGCACCTTGATGCGGTCGAGCGTGGGCGGGGGCAGGTAGCCTTGCTCGCTCTTGGCAATCGCCTGCTGCTTTGCGACGTGCAGGCGGCGCTTGTCGTGCATCACGATGGTTGTCTGCTCTGGCAAGATGCCGTTGTCGATCGCCTGGTGGGCGCTCTCGGCGACCTCAGCCATCGCGATCGTCTCAAAGTAATCGCGCAAGATCGCCTGGATGTCGCTCGGGTGGTCGCTCGCCGCGCGCTGGTCGGCCCACGCTGCCATGCGCATGGTGCCGGTACCCGCAGGAATCAACCCCACGCCCAGTTCCACAAGCCCGATGTAGGTTTCGAGCGAGGCCACCGGCTGCGGACACGCCATCGCCATCTCGCAGCCGCCGCCCAGCACCTTCTGGTGCGTGG
>CAZZCI010000027.1:0-12142 GCA_964653015.1 uncultured Rhodothermales bacterium | reverse complement strand
TGCGGACACGCCATCGCCATCTCGCAGCCGCCGCCCAGCACCTTCTGGTGCGTGGCCACAACCACGGGCTTGGTGGCATAGCGCACCTTCTGGATCGTCTGCTGAAACTGCTTGATGTAGGCACCAATCGCCTGAAAGTCGCCCTGCATGGCCGACTCCGCCATCTCGCCCAGGTTGGCCCCCACGCTGAAGTTTTTGCCTTCGTTGCCGATGACGAGCCCGCGCAGGTTCGGGTTGTCCTCAACGTGATTGATGACCTCGTGCAGCCCGCGCATCACCTGCTGTCCGAGTGCATTGGCCTTCGAGCGGAACTCAAAGAGCGCCACGCCATCGCCCATGTCGAGCAGGGCCGCTTCGTCGTTCTGCCAGAGCGTGCGATCGGCATCGGTTTTTATGGATGCGAGTTTGAGTTCATCTGCCGGGGCCGCGTCGTCGATATAGGTGGCATCTGCTGGCCGATACACTTGCTTGGCCTCGCCATCGCTGCGATAAAAGGCCGTGTCATCGCGTCCGGCGAAGGAGCTTACCCAGTCGGGCAGGGTGTGATTGCTTTCGTTAAGGGCGTCGAGCACAGTCTCAAACCCGAGCGCATCCCACATTTCGAACGGGCCCATCTCCCAGCCAAAGCCCCACCGAATGGCACGGTCGACGTCGGCGGGGTTGTCGGTGATTTCGCCAATCCGGTTGGCGCTGTAGGCTAGCAGATCGAGCGTGGTTTCGCGGAAGAAGTGCCCTGCGCGTCCGTCATCGTTCCATAGCGCCTGCATGCGGGCCGTCAGATCGCCCGCCTTCTTGATCGCGCGGAGGTCGCCGAGGGCTTGCTCTTCAGCGGAAGTATATTCCAGCGTATCCGGATCGACCGACTTGATTTCGCCGTCGTCTTTGGTGTAGAAGCCAGCCCGTGTTTTCTGGCCAAGCTGTCCCGCATCCACAAGTTGTTGCAGCAGGTCGGGCGCTTGAAAGGCCTCGCGCTGCTCGTCGCCTTCGACCTTATCGTACAGATTCTGCGTCACATCGAGGAGCACGTCGAGCCCCACCAGGTCAGCGGTGCGGAAGGTGGCCGACTTCGGGCGCCCTACGAGCTTGCCCGTGAGCGTGTCGATCTCTTCGATTGTGTAGTCGCCCTCGGTGAAAAACCGGATAGCCTGCAACTGGCCGTACACGCCCACGCGATTGCCAATAAAGTATGGCACGTCGTTGGCGACCACGATGCTCTTGCCCAAGTGCACGCGTCCAAACTGTGCCACGCGCTCCACGAGATCGGGCGCGGTATCAGCAGTCGGAATCAGCTCAAGCAGCTCCAGGTAGCGCGGCGGATTGAAGAAGTGTGTGCCCAGAAAGCGCTGCTTGAACGCATCCGAGCGCCCTTCCGCAATCTCGTTGATAGGCAAACCGCTGGTGTTGGTGGAGATGACGGCATCGTCAGCGGCATGCTGCTCCACGCGTTCGTGGATGCTGCGCTTGATGTCCATGCGCTCGACCACCGCCTCAATGACCCAGTCGGCTTCGCCGATGCGTTCGAAATCGTCATCGAAGTTACCCAGCGTGATGCGCTCGGCTGCTTCGTCGTTCACAAATGGGTCGGGACTGGCTTTGCGCGTTTGCTTAAAGCTCTTGTTGACTACGCTGTTGGAGTCGTCATCGCCTGCAATGTCGAGCAGATGCACGTTGAGTCCGGCATTGGCCAGGTGGGCGGCAATCTGTGCGCCCATGGTGCCTGCCCCCAGCACAGCCGCCGTACGAAATGGGCGGTGCGTGGTGGGCGTGGCCACCTTCAACGAGCGGGTGGATACGGATGTCGTTTCCATAAGACTGTTCGGGATGGGTGAGTAAGAGCGTCGGGATTTAATTTAGCAGACTTACTAGTAAGCCAGCAAAAATACGTTTACATCTTGTCATCGCGAGGAGGGAGCCTGCGACCGACGTGGCGATCTCATGCTTCCCGATTGGGCAGTGCCGCCCAGTTTGAAGGCACAAGATTGCACCCTAAAGGCACTTCCTCGCTGCGCTCACAGCGCCGCGTCGCTGGCGCTCCTCGCAATGACATGTTCAAAGGTTCTTTTGTGGAACCACTTAACGGTGTTAACCTACACATGCGCGTCATTAAATGGAAGCGCTTGCAGCCCGTTTCGTTAGGCTTCTATGTGGATTTCAGGAGGATCGGGATCGATCTGACAGGCTTTTGGGAGACCTGTCAGATCATCATCCGAATCATGTGTACGCGCACTACAGCGTAACGATAATCGTGTCTCGCTCGGTACGCGTTACGGTATCTTCGTCGGCTTCGTAGAGCGCTTCGATATCGTCGGCGTAGGTGTCTTGCACCACCGGGCGTTTTACCTTCAGTGTAGGCGTAAGCAAGCCCGACTCGGGGGTTAGTTCATCGGGGATAAGCACAAATCGTTTCACCGTTGACCAGTGATCCATGCCTTTGTTGGCTCCTTTCACCAGGTCATTCATGGCATTGTAGATCACACTGCTTTCTAGCAGGTCGGAGAACGACGCATCTTCATCGAGTCCTTGGCGCCGCGCGACGGCACGCACCTGGTCTTCGTTCGGGAAGATGAGAGCACTGCAGTACTTACGTCCGTTCCCAATCACTACGGCCTTATCGATCAGTGCCTCACTGCCCAGCGCGTTCTGAATCGGCTGTGGAATGACGTACTTGCCCGTTGACAGCTTGAAGAGCGACTTCTTCCGGTCCGTGATCATCAGGTTGCCTTTGTCGTCAAACTTCCCGATGTCGCCCGTATGGAACCACCCGTCTTCGGTGAGCACTTTCTTGGTTTTATCCGAGGCTTTGTAGTAGCCCTGCATCACATGCGGACCACGCGTCAAGATCTCATCGTCGTCGGCAATGCGCACCTCTACGCCCGGGAGGGGTTCTCCGACCGTGCCAGGTACATTGCGTTCGGGACGCGTAAAGCTGATGACGGGGCTGGTTTCGGTGAGGCCATACCCCTGCAGAATGGTAACGCCTGCAGCGGCCATAAGGTTAGCCAGGTTGGGCTGCAGAGCGGCGCCTCCAACCACAATATACTTGACCTCGCCACCGAGCGCCGCGCGCCATTTTTTGAACACAAGCTTATCCGCCAGTCCGAGTTGGGCTTTCTCAACCAGTCCGGGCTCTTTGGTCATGTCATAGTTTTGGGCGAGCCCGAGGGCCCAGCTTCCAATTTGGTGCTGCACCCCTGTCATATCCATGATCTTCTTTTGGATCCCGGCATATACTTTTTCCAACACGCGCGGGACCGACGCAAACGCAGTCGGCTTTACCTCGGGCAGGGCCTGGATCAGGTTGTCGGGGTGGGTGAAGTACACGCTGGCACCGATCCACATGAAGCCATACTGCAGCGCGCGGGCAAAAATGTGAGTTAGCGGCAAGAATGAGATAATGCGCTCGCCGCCGGCGGCCTTGTTCAGGCCCGACAATTCGTTGAGAGCCGTGGTCGCGTTAGACGAGATATTTTGATGAGTGAGCATCACCCCTTTCGGCATGCCCGTGGTGCCACTGGTGTAGATGAGGGTCGCCAGATCGTCAGGTTCAATCTGCTCGACCAACTCTTTAGCCGCTGCGGCACGGTCTGTGGTCGTGTTGCGCCCGGTTGTGCGCACCTCGTCCATTGTGTGGAGCGAGACGTTCTTGGACACATCTTCCTCGATGTTGCCATCCCCTTCGGCGAGGATTACGGTTTCGATGTTAGGCAGGTCATCGAGGATCTGGGCTGCCTGAGCGAGTCGTGTATTGTCGGCTACGAATAGCGCTTTTGCCTCCGCATGATCCATCACATAGGCCATCTGGTCGGGACCATGCGACAGGTAGATGGGCACGTCAATGAGGCCAGCAATAAGGCACCCCATATCGGCCAGACAAAAGTTGACGTCGCTTTCCAGCAAGAACGCCACCTTATCGCCACGCTCCAGTCCGAGCTCACGCAAGCCCAGCGCCAGTTCTTCGGATTGTACGCGAAAGTCGGGGAGCCCCATTGGGGTCCATTCGGCAGGGCCTGTGGGCTGATTAAACGAGCGCGGATTGGGGTACTGCTCGGCGGCCTCATACATGAGGTCGGGCAGCGTTTTGCCCAATACCGGTTCGGTGGATGACGGGGGAGCGGTATGTATGGGTCCAGGCATAGAAGTACAAAATCAGGTCTAAATCAGCGGGATACGAATTGTGTTGCTCGAAAAAAGCCGATCCATCATACGACGGAGCGGACGGTATAACTGCGCAGTGTTTGGCGGATGGCTGTTTCGATGAAGTCGTTGGGGTCGATGCGAATGTCAACGCGCTCGGCCAGAAGCAGCGACACGGTGCCGTGCAGCGATGCCCAAATGGTGCTAGCCGATACCCGTGCATCTTTGACCGTAAAGACGCCGCCTTCAGCCCCTTCCGCAAGCGCTTCCGCAATAATGTCCAGATTACGACGTGCCCGACGATACTTCTCGGCCGGATAGCGTTCCATCTGCTCAGGGCGCAGTTGAAACATGATTTCGTAATACTCTGGATTGTCTAGCCCAAACGTAATGAACTCCTTGCACAAGGCGCGGAGCCGGGCAACGGGCTGTTCGGGAAACTGCCCTACAATATCGGTAAACGCATCGTAAAGGCGTTGCATGCCCTCGTCAATGAGCGCATGAAGCAGGGCATCCTTACTTTCAAAGTGCAGGTAAATACTGGTTGCACTGTAGTCAATCGACTTCGCAATCTTGCGCATCGACAGGTTGTGATACCCCTCTTTCACCAAAAGGCGGCGAGTGGTATCCAGAATGAGGCGGCGTAAATCGCCGTTCTTGTTAGCATCCATACTCATGGGCAAACTTCGGATCGACATACTTCATGGGGGCCGGACCGTCGCACACAAGCGAGCGGGGCACTACAAAACCGGAGACTGTACATTCGTAACGTACAACACACGTCATGGCATATTCAACCGTCCTGCACAAATTCGTTGCAGAAACATGAAGGATTCCATCAGATTCCCGGTGTTTATGCGCTTAATGCTGAACTCCACTTCCCGATTGGCTTTTATGAACAACGACTGTTCACCGTGCCTCCCTTGTCCGCTAAGCGCTTATGTCTGAGCAAGCCCTTCCGCCGAATGAAGATCCGTCTACGCCTCAACCGCTTGGACGCACCGGTACGCGGTGGCTGGTGATTGGAATCTTTCTGCTGGCCACGATCACAGCATTCGGGAGCGCATACATGCTGGTATCTACCACCGAGGCGGCGTTAGAAGAAGAGGAGGCAGCCCCTGATACGACGCAAGTCGAAGACCGCCCCGATCCCCGTTCGGGCGATTTTGATAACTGAACAGGGCACCTATTTTCCATGCGTTGTAAGCGATGGGGAGCGTCACAGCACCGCCGGACTGGAACCGAAATGAAGACATGTCTGACTTCTGTTCATTCTTGAAAGCCGAGCAGACGGAGTCCGTTTAGGCTGACGAGCACGGTAGACCCTTCGTGTCCGATAACCGCAAGAGGAAGGGGGAGTCCGGTCCAGAAAATTGCTGTGACCATAATGGCAATTGCGCCAAACGCAATGCCAAAGTTCAGGCGAAGCGTGCGCTGGGTCGCCTGACTCATGCGCAGGGCGTAGGGAATTTTAGTCAGATCATCTGCCATGAGGGCTACGTCTGCTGTTTCGAGTGCTACGTCGGTACCGGCACCTCCCATGGCCATGCCCACGCGTGCGGCAGCCAGTGCCGGGGCGTCGTTGATGCCGTCGCCAACCATAATAACGGGGCCGTAGGTCGCTTCCAGCTCGTTGAGTCGCTCCACTTTTTCTTCAGGGAGTAACTCGGCATAGTACGCATCAACCCCCACCTTTTCAGCAATCGCACGCGCTACCGTTTCGTTGTCGCCCGTCAGCATTACGATACGGTCAACGCCCAGTGTACGCAGCGCTTGAATGGTTTCTGCAGCCGCTGGACGCAGTTGATCGGAGAAACCCATCCAGCCGAGCACATGCATGCTGCTTTCCGTTTGGCGCACAACCAGTACGGCGGTGGTGCCTGCCTCCTGCAGTTCATGGATAGCCGCATGCGCATCGCTCATGCCCACAATGGAGCGATTTGCAAACCGATCCATTGCGTAGTAGCGAAGATTGCCAATATGGATAGTTGCGCCTTCTACCACAGCCTGCACCCCTTTGCCAACTTCTGAATCGAAGTCCGATGCTTCGGGAATCGTAAGCCCCTGCTCTTTTGCAGCTACCACGGTTGCTTCAGCCAGGTGGTGCTCCGAGCGCTGTTGTACCGCCGCGGCCCAGCGCAGCATATCTGCGTCCGATACGCTGTCGCCTTCGATCGCAACCCCGCCACGCGCCGCATACTGGGTAAGCACCGTATCACCGGTCGTAAGGGTTCCCGTTTTGTCAAACGCGACTGCTTTTATCGTGGCTGTGGCTTCTACGTAAGCGCCTCCCTTATATAAAATGCCATTGCGCGCGGCTCCAGCAATAGCTGAGAGCACGGCTGCAGGGGTTGAAATGATGAGTGCACATGGGGAGGCGGCCACCATGAGGGTCATCGCACGGTAGAATGCCGGATCCCACGCTTCGCCCCAGCCCCACACCGGCACGGCAACAAACAACGCGGTAAGCACCAACACGCCAATGGCATACGGCTGTTCAATGCGCTCTAACAATTGCTGAGTAGGGGCTTGACGACTCTGGGCCTCTTCTACCATGTTGATAAGCCGGGCAATGGTAGATTCGTGGACCGCGCGGGTCACCCGAATGTCGAGGCTGCCCGACGTATTGGTGGTACCGGCATAGACATCGGCCCCAGGGGATTTATCGATCGGCACCGATTCGCCTGTGACAGACGATTCATCTACGGTGCTCTCGCCGTCAATAACAGTCCCGTCGAGCGGAATCGTATCGCCGGGGCGCACCCGCACCGTCATACCGACATCGATGGCATCGAGGGGTTGTATCTCGGTGGAGCCGTCGTTGCCCACCACTTCGGCCTCGTCCGGACGAAGTGCCATGAGCTCGTGGATGGCACGGCGCGAGCGGCCCATGGCGTAGTCTTGAAGCACCTCCGAAAGGGAGAACAAAAACAGCAACATGGCACCCTCAAACGGTGCGTCGATAACGAGTGCACCTAAGGCGGCCAGCATCATCAGAATATCGATATCGATTTTGTGGTGACGTAGCGACTGAATGCTCGCCTTCGTGCCTTCCCAGCCGCCAAACACGTATGCCATGCCAAAGGCAATCCACATCGCCACAGACGGGCCTTCAAACCAGTCAAGGAGACCGCCTGTCATCATTCCCACAAACGTAAGCGCAACAAATAAAGCTTCGCGGGTGAACATATGTGCAGAGGTAGAGGAAGTGGACATATACGGCAAGGCACAGTGAAGCAGAGAGGATGGAAGAACGAATACAGAAAGAGGCAACTGCACGTTCAAGGGTTTCGGCATGCGCAGTTGGAAGCCGCCTCTAAATGTATGGTTCTCATTGGTTGTATATGATGAGAATGCTTGCTAACTTAAAGGTGGTTCATATCTCAATTAGATATCTTATGTGTATGTCTTTACGCAAGCAGTGGAGTCCGTATGTGTTGTTTGGAGGGGTACTTCTTTTGGTAGGCATCGGGCTGGGGATGATAAATCCTGTGGCCGCGCAAGGGTCTGATGGACTCCGCCCGATACCGTCACCTGCCCCGGGATCTTCGTCCGCTGATTGGTCGAATCGATTTCAGTTCTCTCATGCAGAAGGACGAGCGTTTTTGTCTACCGTAGTGCCTATGACCGCTGGTACGCTAACGATGGCTATTGACGGGGCAGTGCGCGACGACCCACGCCTGAGGGGGCCGGTTACCCTTGCGGGGGCGTGTCTAGCGGCACTCGGAGTTGCTGTTGGGCCGTCGATGGGAATGTGGTGCGTGGACGAGGACCTTGCTACCCCGGCTTGGGGAAGTCTAGGCGTGCGTACAGCAGGAATTGGAGCTATTGGATTTGGCATCTGGCAGGCCGGTCGAGATCGAGATGATGCCGGCATAGTGGGTGTCGCCTTGTATCCACTTGCGTTAGCCATATACACACTTCCCGGTATTGCGCTTACAACCGCCGGGGTCTACTGGGCGCGTTCAGAGACGCCCGACCGCCTGTGTGAAAGCGCCGAACAACGGGCCCAGATTCAGCTGCAGCCTCACACGGACGCCACTGGCGGGCACGGGCTGGCTCTTCGTGTGCAATGGTAAGCGTTTGAAGGGAGAGGACTCTACCTTTCAACCCCCTCCTCGCGATGACAATTTTGGCCTCTACCCGTCAGGTGTGACACAGCAATAGTGCCTCGGCACAGCTTACTCGGCGGTGCGAGGCGCCGGTCCGCTCACACGCCAGGCCGCGCGAAGCACAACCAGCAACAGCACCGGAATAAGACCAGTGTAGAGCGTCTGCGTCCAGAACGGCCAGCCTGCTAGCAGAGCAAGTGCCGCGACAGCCGTGACGCCCCAGTACCCATGGCGCAGCCAGCGTGGTACCGCCTTATCGCCCACCAGAAACGCGGCCAGCATGTGCGTGGGCAGCGCCCAGAGCAAATTCAGGTTCTGATTGGTAACCTCGTGCAGACTGATAAACCAGAGGAAAGCCAAGATCAGCCCGGCTCCGCCCAGCACAAACAGCAGCCCCTTATCGAAGCGATCCATCCAGGGGGTGCGTGTCCCGCGCTGACGTTCTGCTGCAGTGCCCACCAACCCGACGGCAAAAACCAGCCACAGCATCAGCGTAGGCCAGGGAAACGACGGATCATCATGTGGATGCGTGTAGCCGTCGATCCAGAGAAGGGTGTCCGTTTCTGCCACGAGCGAACGCCGCCCGTCGTCATCGTCGATGTACGTATGATCGACGGCCTCCATCAGGAAGTCGGGCAGAAACATCGCCTCGCGCGCAGTCACGTCCCGATCTACCTCTTGGCCCAGCGCCAGGTAGAAGCCGAATGTCGTCCACGGGCGGTCTTGCACGTACAGATCCAGCATTTCGCGGAAGGTGTAGCCCGGCTCGGGAGCCGCCGAGGCATCGAACTCCGCTCCCCACTCATCTTCAAACGCGTCGCGAATGCGTGTAGAACAATTGTCAAACAGAAAATCGTACCGATACACCCGGTTTTCGGGCTCTGCATTCCACCGCAAAAACGCCACCAGCGTATCCCGCTGCTCGGCAGACAGGTCGAGTGTTTGTTCAATCACCGGGCGTTCGCGCTGCTCGTACAGCCGCAAAGCACGCGGGAAGGAGGCCACGCTCAGGTAATAGTCAAGTTGACCGTACAAGAACTTCGGGATGAACCAGTCATCGAACTGAAACGTGCCGTAGTTATAAAGTCGGTCGGTACCTTGCACAGGGTCATGAACGCGGAGAGCACTATGACCAAACGCTTCGTACACATCGGCACCGGGCAGAATGGTGATGAGCGTAACCTCTGCCTCATCAGACAGATCCGCCCCAAGCGCCCCCCGTGCCCCCGGCTCGCTGTGTGCCACGTGGATACCTACCACGCTAAGAATCGATATCGTTAAGAGCACCCGAGAAACCCAGCCCATAGCTCGCTCATTGTGATACGCGTTGTGTACTGCGGACTGTCAACGGAGGGGGACTCGTACAGTTCGTGATGCACCGTTTCGCTACGCATCCATAACGTTGTTTTTATCTGTGGGACGCACCGAACGCGCACGCCGTACCCTTTCGCGCCTCCGTGAGGCCATCGACCGCCCCGAAACCGAACTACAATACGACACTCCCTACGAGCTCTTGGTGGCTGTTATCCTCTCGGCCCAATGCACCGACGAACGCGTGAACAAAACCACGCCCGCCCTCTTCGAGGCGTTTTCAACGGTTGAAGAAATGGCCGAAGCCGAGGCCGAGGATATCTATCCGTACATCAAGTCGGTTACGTTTCCCAACAACAAGTCGGGCTACCTCGCCAACATGGCCCGGCAGGTGTGCGATACCTTCGACGGAGCCATCCCCGAGTCGGTAAGCGATCTGCAAACGCTCACCGGCGTCGGGCGCAAAACAGCCCAAGTGGTGGCCAACGTGGCATTCGACGTGGACGCCCTTCCGGTGGATACGCATGTGTTTCGCGTGGCTAACCGCATTGGATTGGTAAAACGGAATGCGGATACGCCCAAAAAAGTAGAGCAACAACTCAAGCGGATCCTGCCGCGCAACGATTGGGGGGATGCGCATCATCTGCTTATTTTGCATGGCCGCTACACCTGCACCGCCCGCTCGCCCTCGTGCAACGACTGCCCGCTGACCGATCTGTGTGATCACTATGCCCGGCTGCAGCGCCTACCCGATCCGCGCCCCGATCTTAATGCCGACCAGGGTACGTTCTACTGCCGAACGTGCGATTCCTACTTCGACGAGCCCGCAACCCACATCGACCGGTACAACATGGAGCAAACCGCTTGTCCTTACTGCGGATCGATGATGGTCTTTCGCACCCGCGACGGAAAGCCGACCAAGCAACCCCTTGACTTTCGCGTGAACGGGTAAGCCCCGGCATCGCGTTTTCTGTGCCATGAATCGTTCTTTTTACACACCACCCTGCTTATGACGCCTTCTGAAAAACACCTACTGCTCATTCTCGACGGCTATGGCCTTGCTGAAGATGAGGCCGTGAGCGCCATTTCTGCCGCCGACACGCCGTATCTCGACCAGCTGTTCGATGCTCACCCGCATGCCAGACTCACCGCTTCGGGCGAAGCCGTGGGGCTGCCTGATGGTCAGATGGGCAACTCGGAGGTCGGCCACATGAACCTGGGGGCCGGACGCGTGGTGTATCAGGAAATTACGCGCATCAACAAGTCGATTCGGGACGAGTCGTTCTACGAAAACGAGCCGCTGGTGCAGGCTGCACGCCACGCCAAGCGTGGCAACAAAAAGCTGCACCTGTTGGGCTGCTTCTCGGATGGCGGCGTGCACAGCCATGTAGATCATCTGTACGCGTTGCTCGAACTGGCCAAGCGCGAGGGCCTCGACCGCCGCCAGGTGTGCGTGCACGCATTCACCGATGGCCGCGATACCGATCCGCACGGCGGCACCGACTACGTGTGGGAGTTTCAACAACGTGCCGACCGGATTGGCGTGGGGCGCATTGTGTCGATTGTGGGGCGCTACTACGCGATGGACCGCGATGAGCGGTGGGACCGCACCGAGCGCGCGTATCAGCTGCTTACTGAAGGCGAAGGGCGTGTCTTTTCAGACCCGGTAGAGGCGCTGCAGGACAGCTACAGCGACGGCATCACCGACGAGTTTGTGGAGCCGCGCCTGATCAACTACCCCGACCGTACGCGCACCCGCATTGCCGATGGCGATGCCGTCATCTTCTTCAACTTCCGTGGCGACCGGGCGCGTCAGATCACACGCGCCTTTACCGAACCCGGCTTTGACGGCTTTAACCGTGGCGATGCGCTCGATCTGGAGTACGTCATCTTTTCGCCGTACGACGAGACCTTTGATCTGCCGGTAGCCTTCCCGAAGCTAAACCTCGAAGATACGCTCGGCGAGGTCATCGCCGATGCCAACAAGCCCCAACTGCGTGCCGCCGAGACCGAAAAGTATCCGCATGTAACGTACTTCTTCAGCGGTGGACGCGAAGAGCCGTTTGATGGCGAGGAACGAATCCTGGTGCCTTCTCCCAAAGTAGCCACCTATGATTTACAGCCCGAAATGAGCGCGCCTGAATTGGCCGAGCAGGTGGCCCAGGGCCTGTCTGATACCGACTATGCCCTGGCGGTTGTCAACTTTGCAAATCCGGATATGGTGGGCCACACCGGCGACTTTGATGCTACCGTAGCCGCAGTGGAAGCGGTGGATGCTGCCACTCGAACCGTCGTAGAGGCCGCCCTTGAAGCCGGATACACGCTCAGCCTCATTGCCGATCATGGCAACGCGGACAAGCTCAAGAACGAGGACGGAAGTCCCAACACTGCTCATACCACCGCCCTGGTGCCGCACCTTATCATCCACGACGATGTGGCCTCCATCAAGGATGGAAAGCTAGGCGACGTAGCCCCGACGATTCTTGCGCTCCTCGGGATGGACGCCCCCGAGGCAATGACAGGGTCGGTGCTGGTGGATGTGTAGGGTGCTGTCACACGTCAATGGTTGGAGCCCCCACCAAATA
>CAZZCI010000026.1:4330-15637 GCA_964653015.1 uncultured Rhodothermales bacterium | reverse complement strand
CGCGTTATACACTGCACGTCAGGGAAACGCATCGGGTCTATAGCTCAGTTGGTTAGAGCGCTACGTTGACATCGTAGAGGTCAGTGGTTCGAATCCACTTAGACCCACTGCTACCGGGGTAACATCACCCCTTCCACTTTCTACAACCACACGTTGTCTCAGCCTCCAAGCGCTTTGTCGTTTTCGACGGAGCGCTTTTTGTTTATCACCTGCTTTCTCTACCCCCATGGCCGACGTCCAGACCGACCACGACACCATCACTATCACCCTTCCCGACGGCTCTACCCGCACCTACGAGACAGGGGTTACGGGATACGAAGTTGCATCGAGTATTGGCGCCGGGCTGGCCCGAGCGGCGCTGGCCATTGATGTGAACGGCACGGTGTACGATCTGGATCGCCCCATCAATCAGGATGCCGAAATCGCCATTCTGACGTGGGATGACGACCAGGGCAAAGAGACGTTCTGGCACTCCTCGGCCCACCTGATGGCCGAGGCCATCCAGGCGCTGTATCCCGATGTCAAGTTCACCATCGGCCCGCCCATTGAGCGCGGGTTCTATTACGATGTGGATCTGGGCGATGAAACGCTCTCGGTGGATGATTTGGAAGCCATCGAGGATAAGATGAAAGAACTGGCCCGGCGCGACGTGGGCTTTGAACGGCAGGCTATCTCGAAAGAGGATGCCCGTGCTCACTACCAGCAGGAAGACAATCCGTATAAGCTGGAGCTTATCGAGGAGTTGGAAGACGGCGAGATTACGTTCTACGAGCAAGGAGACTTTACCGATCTGTGCCGTGGTCCGCACATTCCCTCCACAAAGCGCATCAAGTATCCGAAGCTTTTATCGGTAGCGGGTGCGTACTGGCGTGGCGATGAGTCGAACCCGCAACTCACGCGGGTGTACGGCATCAGCTTTCCGAAGAAGAAGATGCTAGATACGTTCTTAGAACAACGTCGTCTGGCTAAAGAGCGCGACCACCGCAAGTTGGGTAAAGAGCTCGGGCTTTTCACGTTTGACACCGAAAAAGTAGGCCCCGGCCTGCCCATGTGGCTGCCGAAAGGGGCAACCCTGCGGGAAACGCTTACCGATCTGATGAAAAAAGAGCAGTTGAAGCGGGGCTACAAGCCGGTGATTTCTCCGCATATCGGCCGTCTCGAACTGTATCGTACCAGCGGCCACTACCCGTATTACAAGGAAAGTCAGTTCCCGCCGATTCTGTTTGAGGGCGAGGGCGACGAGGAAGATGGCTACCTCCTTAAGCCGATGAACTGCCCGCATCATGTGATGATGTACAAGAACGATATGCATTCGTACCGGGACCTGCCGGTGCGATTTGCCGAGTTCGGCACCGTCTACCGCAACGAACAAAGCGGCGAGTTGGGCGGCCTTACGCGGGTGCGAGGGTTTACGCAAGACGACGCGCACATCTTCTGCACCCCCGAACAGGTCAAGGCCGAGTTCAAGGACGTTATTGACTTGACTCTTAAGGTGCTTGGCGCGCTTGACTTTGAGGAGTTCACGGCACAGATTTCGGTGCGCGATCCCGACGATACAGCAAAGTATGTGGGTGACGACGCCCTCTGGGAGCAAGCCGAGCAGGCTATTCGAGAGGCCGCTGCCGAGATGGATCTCGATACCGTCGAAAAAGCGGGCGAAGCGGCATTCTACGGACCCAAACTCGACTTCATGGTAGAGGATGCGCTGGGCCGCGCCTGGCAACTCGGCACTATTCAGGTTGACTACAACCTGCCCGAGCGATTCGAACTTACGTACGTAGATGCCAACGACGAGCGGAAACGCCCTGTCATGATTCACCGCGCTCCGTTTGGCTCGCTGGAACGCTTCATTGGCGTGCTTATCGAGCACTGTGGAGGCGACTTCCCCTCGTGGCTGGCTCCGGTGCAAGCTACTATCATTCCGGTGGGGGCCGACTTTAACGATTACGCTCACAAGGTAGCTAACCAGCTCCGCGATGCCGATCTGCGTGTTCAGGTGGACGCCAGCGACGACACCGTTGGCTACAAAATCCGAGAAGCCGAAACACAAAAGATTCCATACATGCTCGTTGTGGGAGCCCGCGAACGGGATGCCGGAACCGTAGCGGTACGGGCCCACGGCGAAGGGCAACAAGAGGTTATTTCGGTGGAGGCATTTATCGAAAAAATGGAAGCCGAAATGGAGGCGGCCTGGTCGTAAAACGTCCCCGTGCACGCATCGCTCCTCATACAACATCTGTTACGCATTGCGTGGAACCCACGCTTTGCGGGATGCGTGCGAACTTACGTATTCCCGCAACTATTCTTGTGAACAAACCCCAACCCCGACCATCGCTAAAGCTGATAAAGTTCGCGTAAATCGAGAGATTACTGCAGATACCGTGCGCGTCGTCGAACCCGACGGCGAGCACAAGGTCGTTGATGTTGATACGGCCCTGGAACGCGCCCGCGAGCACGACCTTGACCTGGTCGAAATTGCTCCTGATGCCGACCCGCCCGTATGCAAAATTATTGACTACGGGAAGTACCGCTACAAAAAACAGAAGCAAGAGAAACGCCAGCGGAAGCGGTCGAAGTCGATGCAGATGAAAGAGCTGCGCTTCCGCCCGCGCACCGACGACCATGACTTCAACTTCAAGCGGCGTCATGCGCGTGGCTTTCTCGAAGACGGCAACAAAGTCAAGGCCTACGTCCAATTTCGTGGCCGCGATATTATCTACAAAGATCAGGGCATGGACTTGCTGCGCCGCCTCATTGAGGATCTGCAAGATATCGCACGTATTGACCAGGCCCCGCAGATGGAAGGGCGCCGCATGACGACCATTCTGGCTCCGCATAAAAACAAGTAGGCGCCCATCAAAAGTGAGCAGTGCATCGGTTCTGTTGCTTAGCAGCACCCTGCTCTGCACATTTTTGCTGAAGCTTTCTCTGGTATCTCTTCCCAGGGAACGATCGCCTCGGGTTGGCCATTCGGTCACATCCGTTTTGTTCGGATGCTCCCTGTTTTGTTATACGGAGCGATTCGGTGCGGCGGAGCCTTTGTTTGCGCTCTCTTTTTGATATGACCTCTGCCTACTATGCCTAAGATGAAATCCCACAGCGGCGCGAAAAAACGCTTCAAAAAAACCGGAAGCGGCAAAGTGAAGCGCAAAAAAGCCGGGCGCCGTCACATTCTCACGAAGAAATCCCCTAAGACCAAGCGTCAACTGCGCAAAGACACCACGGTTGACGAAACGCAGGAGAAGCGCATCAAAAAGATGCTGAGTAGCTAAATGGCTACCGCACTGCGGTTGCGAAAAACGCGCACTGCGCCGTTGATCGCTAACGTACAGGATCTATTGTAGGCGCTGCTTTGCACGACGCGTGCAGGGCAAGCGCCTCTCCTGTGTACACTCCCCATTGTATTTTTCTCTAACCACGCATCCACCATGCCACGCGCAACAAATAAGCCGGCCACGCGTCGGCGTCGCAAGAAAATTCTGAATATGGCCAAAGGCTATTGGGGCCGCCGAAGCAAAACATACAGTTCGGCTAAGCACACGGTTGAACGTGCCCTGCAATACGCCTATCGCGACCGCCGCCAGCGCAAGCGCAACTTCCGCAAGCTCTGGATTACGCGCATCAACGCCGCCACGCGCCAGCATGGCGTAAGCTACTCGCGCTTCATGGGGGCGTACCGGAAAACAGACCTCGACCTGAATCGCAAAGCACTGGCAGACCTGGCTGTACACGACCCCGATGCCTTTGCTGAAGTGGTGGATCACACCATGGAGCATGCGTAACGGCTGGCTCAGGTGCCGCTTTTTGTTGGTGCATACTGTGCTGCATCCCCATCAATCCCGCCGCTGCGTTCTGCAGACTCGGCGGGATTTTTTGTGCCTCCAGCGGCATCCGCCTGTGTCTTCGTCTCACCCTCATTGCCTACCTGCCATGGCCGACCCCATCGACGCACTGCGCGCCGACCTCGAAGCGGAAACTATCACCAGCGAAGAGGAAGCTGAATCGTTTCGCATCAAATACCTGGGCCGTAACCAGGGGCGCATCCCCGACCTGTTCGGCCAAATTAGCGAACAGCCCCCCGAGCAACGTCCGGAGTTCGGGCGCCGCCTCAACGCGCTTAAGGCGGAGGCGCAGGCCAAGCTCGACGACGCCCAGGAGCGTCTCCAGCAAGAAGCTACCGGCGGCACGGGCACCGATCTTGACCTTACGCTACCCGGACGCCGGCATCCACAGGGCTCGCTCCACCCGCTTACGCAAACGCTGGAGGAAATCCTGCACATTCTGCAGCGCCTGGGCTTTGCCACATACGAAGGGCCCGAGGTTGAAACCGACTGGTACAACTTCACCGCACTCAACTTTCCGCCCGATCACCCCGCGCGCGACATGCAGGATACCTTCTTCGTGAAGGATCCGCCCGCCGATATGCCCACGTTGCTGCGCACCCACACGTCGCCTGCCCAAATTCGCGTCCTCGAAGCCACCGAGCCGCCCGTTCGCGTAATGGTGCCCGGACGCGTGTACCGCAACGAGGCCATCTCATACAAGTCGTTTTGCCTCTTTCATCAGGTGGAACTGCTCTATGTGGATACCAACGTAGCCATGGCCGACCTAAAGCAGGTGCTGTATCAGCTGGCGCAGGCCCTCTTTGGCGACGATGTAGACTTGCGCTTTCGACCCAGCTACTTTCCGTTCACCGAACCAAGCGCTGAAGTCGATATCTGGTGGGCCGACCCCGATCATCCCGACGGGGGGCGCTGGCTCGAAATCCTGGGCTGTGGCATGGTACACCCCAACGTGCTGCGTGCCGCCGAGGTCGATCCCGAACAGTACAGCGGATACGCCGTCGGCATGGGCGTAGAGCGCATGACGATGCTGCGCCACGGCATCGACGATATCCGCGTGTTCTACGAAAATGATGTCCGCTTCCTGCAGCAGTTTTAGACGGAGTCTCCTGCCGCTGCTTACGTCCCGATACTTCACATCCCCCTGTTTGTTATGGATATTTCGCTGCACTGGCTTCGCTCCTACGTGGATCCAGACTGCTCCAATGCTGAGCTGGCCGATACCCTCACCATGGCCGGGCTCGAAGTGGACGGCGTGGCCTCTCACGGACAGCCCCTCGACGACATCGTAATCGGCAAGGTCACCACTGTACGCGACCACCCCAACGCCGATCGCCTTGTGCTTTGCGATGTGGACCTGGGCAATGGCAAGCCGCAGCAAATCGTGTGCGGTGCGCCGAACGTAGCGGCGGGCCAGCACGTGCCGGTGGCTCCGGTGGGCACGACACTTCAACTGCCCGAAGAAAAAGGCGGCGACACACGTGCCCCGTTTACGATAAAATCTGCTACGATTCGGGGCGAAACGTCGCATGGCATGATCTGCTCGGCTCATGAGTTGGGACTGTTTGCTGACGCCAAGGGCATCCTGGTGCTCGAAGAAAAAGCCCCGGTTGGCGCGTCGTTTGCCTCGTACGTGGAGGCGAATGGGCTCACTCCCACCGACACCGTGCTCGACATTGACCTGACGCCCAACCGCTCAGATGCCGCCAGCCACCTTGGCGTAGCCCGAGACGTGGCTGCGTGTACCGGTGCGGAGCTGAATCGTCCGACGGTGTCGCTGCCCGAGCCCGGCGGTCCCTTTGCCGACCAGTTCAACGTAACGCTCGATGCCCCCGAGGCCTGTCCGCGCTACGTGGCGCTGCGTGTGGAAGACGTCACCGTGGGGCCCTCGCCCCGCTGGTTGCAACAGCGCCTGGAGCGTATCGGATTGCGTCCGCGCAACGTGATTGTAGACATCACCAACTTTGTGCTGCACGAGTGTGGCCAGCCGCTGCACGCCTTCGATGCCGATACCCTGCAGGGCAACGAAATCCGCGTGGACACTGCCAGCATCGAGACATCCTTCACGACCCTCGACGACCAGGAACGCACCTGTCCGGCGGGCACGCTCTTCATTCGCGATGCCGAACGCCCCATTGCCATCGCCGGCGTTATGGGGGGAGCCGAGACAGAGGTCACCACAGCGACCACCAGCGTACTGATCGAAAGCGCCTACTTCGATCCGTCGCACATCCGTCGTACCGCCAAAGCGCTGGCGCTGCAGACCGACTCGTCGTATCGCTTCGAGCGCGGGGTAGACCGCGACGGACAGGTGTGGGCCGCTGCCCGTGCTGCTGAACTGATGGTCGAACTCGCGGGCGGCACGCTCGTCGAGGGCATGATCGACGCGCATCCGCACCCGCCCGAGCCTCGCACCGCCACGGTGCGCCCGGACCGCGCCAACGCTTTACTCGGTACCGACTTATCCCCCGAGGCGATGCAGGCGCACCTTGTTGCTCTGGGCATTCAGGTGGATGTGCAAGATGATGCCCTGCAGTGCACGCTGCCAACATGGCGTCCGGATCTGGCGATTGAAGAGGACCTGATCGAGGAGATTGCGCGGCTCTACGGATACGACGCCCTGCCGCGCCCCTCGCACATCCAGATTCCCGCTCGTGTACAGAGCGAGGCGCCCACCCGCACGCGTCGCAAGGAAGTCCGCAGCCTCCTTCGTGGATACGGCTTCCGCGAGATCTACACCAACAGCATGCTGCCCTTTGAGGCGGCCCAGCAGTTCAATCCGCATCAGACTCCTGTAGTAGAAACGCAGAACCCCATCTCTCGTCAGATGGCCGCACTGCGTCCTCGTTTGTTGCCCGGTGCACTCGATGTCTTGCAGCACAACCACAACCACGGACAAGATGCGCAGCGCATCTTCGAGTTTGGCCGTGTAATGCGCCGTGCCACTGCCGACGAGACGCCCCAGGTTCCGGGCATTGTAGAACACGAGTCGCTGCTGATTGCTGCTACGGGCGCGCATGCCCCCCTTCATTGGGATCGTGCCGCACGCCGCACCGATGTGTACGATCTGAAGGGTACCGTCGCCGATCTGCTCGAAGAAATGGGTACGCCCTCCGTGCAGTTTGATCCGGTGACGAACGACACGCCGTCCTACGTGGCGTATGCGCTGCGCATCCACACGGCAGATACCGATCTGGGCAGGCTCATTTGCTTGCACCCCGATACCGCCGACGCGTACGACCTCACTGATGCCGTGCTGGTGGCTGAACTGGACTGGGAGGCGGTCGTGCATACGCTTGCTGAAACGACAACCTACGAAGCAGTACCGCGTGTGCCGGTTGTAGAGCGCGATCTGGCCGTGTTGGTAGATGCCGATGCATCGGTAGGGCCGCTCTTGGATACGGCCTCGAAGGCCGGACGCCCTCTCGTTCAGCAGGTAGACCTTTTTGACCGGTATGATGGCTCCGGCATCCCCGAAGGGAAACAAAGTATCGCGTTAAGCCTGCGGATGGCTGCAGACCATACGCTGACTGAAAACGAAATCGAAACCTGCCTGAATCGCGTGCTTAATGCGTTGCAAGAGAACCATGGTGCTACCCTGCGCCAAGAGTAATGCCGCGACCTATAAAAAACATCGGCACACACTGCACGATAAAGCGTACACCACTTCACAACAGCGTATAGATTGCACAGTACATCCGCATGTTCGTTTGTGTTTGAGTGCACTGCCTTGTACCCTGAACTATGTTGCGTTTCCATCCGTGCTTTCTGGGCAGCCGGATTCGAACCGGATTCTAAGGTGACTAACACGCTATGAGCCAGTCCGCTTCCAACAACACCTCTGAAACTAATTCCGCAGCCGTGTCTGAAACACGCGCTGCTCTTGAAGAGCTGCCAGACGATATGCGTGGTGTACTCAACCAGTTGGTTGACCAAGTGTATGCTGCCACACAACGGTTGCACGAGCTCGAAGCAGAAAACAATGCGCTGCGTGAGCGCATTCAGACGCTGGAACAGCGCCCGGATGTACCGAAAGACGCGCTCGTTATTACCCTCGAAGAAACGACGGCTGAAGACCTGCGTCCCCAGCTCGATCAATACATCAATGCGCTCGACACCGCACTCGCCGACCTTCCTCCTCCGCTGAAGGAGCGCTCAGCGACCGATGCCTCCTCTTCTTAGCAAGGTCCGGTTATGGCTACTGATGATATGAAATCCATTCGGGTACACATCCTGGGCCGCGAGTATGCCCTGCGTGTGCGCGAGGGTGAGGAGAAGACGACTCGAAACCTCGCCTCGCAGGTAAACGCGCGCATGGAAGCATTCAAGGATGCTCATCCCGAGCAAGATGAGCTCACAACCGCCGTTATTACGGCGCTCACCATGGCAGAAGAAATTAGCGACTTGAAGGGCGAGTTAGAGACGGAGCGCAACCAAGACCATACGCACCGAGAAACGGTCCACCAAACGCTACGCCTGCTTTCCGACCACCTCACCGACGCCCTTCCCGCAGGCGCTCTTCCACGCAAAGACCTGCTCGATATGGCGCCATCCGACACAGATGCTGCCGATACACCTGACCCCGAGACGGATGAGGAGGCTTCGTCTCTTCAAGACTCGGATGCGGACTCTGATGTATCTGTACCGTCGAGGCTCCCTCCATCGGCCTCCGATGGGCATGCTGACACCGATGCATCTCCGGCGATTGTACCCCGCGAGCACACCGACGCGCCCTCGCCGGATTAACGGGCACGGCTAACCCATCATTACGACATCGTCAAGGCGCACGGATAAGGCGGGGCACCTGTCTCCCGGCGTCGTCGTTTGGAACGGTGTTGTCTCCGTCTGTTCTGTTCAGCCTGCGCTCATGACCAAAACACTCGACACCGCTCCACCGCAAGATCCTGTCATCGCCAATGCCTCGCCCGAGGCTCGCGAGAAGGCGCGCACTCATATCATTGTGCGCGGTGCACGCCAGCACAACCTGAAAGATATCGATCTGGATGTGCCGCGCGAAACCCTTACGGTGATTACGGGGCCGTCGGGATCCGGAAAGTCGAGCCTGGCTTTTGACACCATCTATGCCGAGGGCCAGCGGCGCTACGTAGAGAGCCTCAGTGCCTACGCCCGGCAGTTCTTAGAACGTATGGACAAGCCAGATGCCGACTTGATCACAGGGCTTGCACCGGCCATTGCCATTGAGCAGAAAACGACTGCGAACAACCCGCGCTCGACCGTAGCCACGCAAACGGAAGTTTACGACCATCTGCGGCTGCTGTACGCGCGCATCGGCACGACCATCTCGCCGGTGAGCGGGCAGCCCGTCACCAAAGACACGCCGCGGAGCGTAGCGCTTTCGATCGAAGAGGAGCTGGACGACGGCGCCCGCTACTACCTGTGCTGCCCGGTGCCCGACCGCAGCCGCGCGCTGCGCGACGAGCTCAAGAGCCTGCGCGAGCGCGGGTTCTTCCGCATTTTATTGATGCCTACCGAAAAACAGGCCGAGCGTGGCGAGCGCCCCGAGATCCTCGACCTGAACGACACCCCGCCGAGCAAAGTCAACAACTACGGGCGCAAGCGACTGCTGGTGCTTATCGACCGGCTCAAGGTGAAGCACGGCGATGCGTCTACTCGCACCCGCGTGGCCGAATCCGTCGAGCAAGCGTTCGATGTGGGGGAAGGCCGATGCGTCGTGCAGGTGGCCCGCCGCCGGAGTGATGACGCCAGCGGTCCGGCTCCGCAACTCCACTTCAGTGCCCGCTTTGAGCGCGACGGAATGGAGTTCGAGGAGCCCACACCGCTCATGTTTAGCTTTAACAGTCCGGTGGGGGCATGCCCCGAGTGCCAGGGCTTCGGGCGCGTACCCGGACTCGACCCGGATCTGATTGTGCCCAACAAAGGGCTCTCGATTCGCGAGGGCGCGCTGGCGCCGTTCCGCACCGATAAGTGGAGCAAGCACTTTCGCAAGCTCATCCGTGTGTCTGCAGAAACGGGACTCGACATCGACTGCCCCTACCGCGACCTCGACGATTGGGAGCTTGACATCGTTTGGGAAGGCAAGGACGATTACATCGGACTAAACGGCTTCTTTGAGTTTCTGGATGAGCGTTCGTACAAGACGCATTACCGCATCTTCCGGGCACGCTTTCGGGGCTACTCTACGTGTCCGGAGTGCGACGGCTACCGCCTGCGCGAGGATGCGTACTACGTCAAGATCAACGACCGGCAGATCGGAGAGGTATGTGCCATGACGACCCGCGAGGCGCTCGACTTCTTTCAGGGTATCGAGCTCTCCGGCTATGAAGAGGAGGTAGCCGGGCGTGTGCTTGAAGAACTGCGCACCCGCACGGAATACCTGGTCGATGTAGGACTCGACTACCTCACGTTCGACCGGTTGGCCCAGACACTCAGTGGTGGCGAGAGCCAGCGCATCAATCTGTCGACCTCGCTCGGGTCCTCGCTTGTGGGTTCGCTCTACGTGCTCGACGAACCGACCATCGGGCTGCATCCGCGCGACAATGATCGGCTTGTGGGTATCTTGCAGCGCCTGCGCGACCTGGGCAACACCGTGCTGGTGGTCGAGCATGACCCGGTTACGATGGAGGCCGCTGATCATCTCATTGACATAGGCCCGGCCTCCGGACAGTTTGGCGGCGAGGTGGTGTTTCAGGGCACCTATGACGAGGTGCTCGACGATGCAGACTCGCTCACCGGCAAGTACTTAAGCGGTCGCACGGCCATCCCGGTGCCCGAAGCACGGCGCACGCCCGAATCCGACCGAAAACTGGTTGTGACGAACGCACGGCAGCACAATCTAAACCACATCGATGTTGAGATTCCGCTCGATAGCATTGTGTGTGTGACGGGTGTGTCGGGCTCGGGCAAGTCGACGCTTATACAGCAGACGCTCTACGAGGGACTGCACCGCCTCAAAGGAGGCAGCGGCGATGGTACGGTCGGCGCGCACGACGATATTCGCGGCCATGCATTTGTCGATGGTGTTGAGATGGTCGACCAGCAGCCCATCGGGCGCACCCCACGGTCGAATCCGGCCACGTATACGAAAGCGTTCGACGGCATCCGCAAGCTGTTTTCCGAAACGCGGCAGTCGCAGATTCACGGCTACGAGCCGGGCTTTTTCAGCTTTAACGTAGCGGGTGGGCGCTGCGAAGCATGTAAGGGCGAGGGCGTTGTCAAAGTGGAGATGCAGTTCCTGGCCGATATCTACCTGGAGTGTGAGGCATGTAACGGGCGGCGCTACAAGCAGGAGGTGCTGAACGTGACGTACAACGGCAAGAACATCGCCGAGGTGCTGGAGATGACCGTGGACGAGGCGGCAGACTTCTTTGAAGGCGAGCGGGCAGTGACGAACAAGCTGGAGGTGTTGCAGGACATCGGGCTTGGCTACCTGTCGCTCGGGCAGCCCTCCACCACGCTCTCCGGCGGCGAGGCGCAGCGCATCAAG
>CAZZCI010000026.1:0-4230 GCA_964653015.1 uncultured Rhodothermales bacterium | reverse complement strand
GTCGTCACCGGCACGCCCGAAGATGTCGCTGCACATCCTACCAGCCACACCGGACGGTTTTTGCGCGAGGTGTTGTAAACAGAAATCAGCTAGACTCACGCACTTTTGGGCGTGAGCGTAGCCACCGGAAGAACCATTTCTTCGAGCGAGGCGCCGCCGTGTTGGAAGGTGTCGCGGTAGAGGTTTTCGTAGTGATGAAAGTTCGTGGGGTACACGAAATAGAAATCCTCTTTGGCGATGATGTAATTGGTGTTGAGCGCGTCGGGAGGGAGGCCGTACGTTTCCGGCTCCTCCACATAGATGGCATCCTCTTCGTCGCACTGCAAGTTGCGTCCATGCTTGTAGCGCAGTGCCGTGGACGTTTCGCGATCGCCAATCACCTTAGAGGAGCGCAGGCTGCGGATGGCCCCGTGGTCGCTGGTCAGCACAATGGTGCAGTCGCGTTCCGAAAGCGTCTTGAGAGCCTCAAGCAGCCATGAGTGGGCAAACCAGGTGTGGGTGAGCGAACGATAGGCCGCCTCATCGGGAGCTAGCTCCTTCAGCACGTCGGAGTCGGAGCGGCTGTGGGCTAGAATATCGACGAAGTTTACGACTACAGCGCTCAGGTCGTGCTGCGTTAGGTTTTGGGCCTGACTGGCAAACGATTGTCCGTCTTCGGTGGCAATCAGCTTATCGTATCGCATGCTCATGTCGTCGAGGCGACGGCGTTCCATAAAGTCGTGGAGCAGCGCCTCTTCATACTGATTGCGGCTGTGCTCTTCCTCCTCAGCCTTGCGGCGCAGATTCGGAAAGCGGTCATCCAAGTCAATGGGCAGCATCCCACTGAAAATGGCGTTGCGCGAGTAGGGGGTTGCGGTGGGTAGAATGCTGCAGTGGAAGGCGGTTTCGATGTGAAAGTGCGGACGCAGGATTGTCTCAAAGGAAAGCCATTGATCGTACCGCATGCAGTCAATGACGAAGAAGATGACCGGCTTCTCGCCCAGCTGCGGAAACACAAACTCGGGTAACACCTCGTGTGAGAGCACGGGGCGCTCCGCCGTGTGCGGAGACCGATCAGCTGCCGCAATCCATTCCGGATAGATATCTTCTACAAACTCGCCAAACAAGCGATTGGCTGTTTGGAACTGATCCGTAAAGATTTGACGGGCGCCCTCGTCGTCGGTGAGCGACAAATCGTAATTGACGAGCTTCCGGTAGAGGTCAACCCAGTCGTCGTACGAACGGGCGTCGTTGAGCCGTCGGTCAATCTGCCCAAATGATTGCAAGTACTGCTGCGATTGCGACTCACGTTCGATTTCGGTGCGCTCCAACACGCGCTTGCACGTAAGCAAGATTTGACTTGGGTTTACTGGCTTGGTTAGGTAGTCTGTGATTTGTCGCCCCAGTGCTTTTTCCATGAGCTGCTCTTCTTCGCTCTTGGTGACCATGACTACCGGCATTTCGGGGCGGGCGTCTTTGAGCTGCACCAGCGTGTCAAGCCCGTCCATGCCGGGCATCTGCTCATCCAGAAAGACGAGGTCAAAAGGCGCGTCTTCGACAAGGCTTACCGCGTCGGCCCCGTTCGAGACCGTCTCCACTTCGTAGCCTTTGTCCTCCAAAAAGAGCACGTGAGGACGCAAAAAATCGACCTCATCGTCAATCCAGAGCAACCGCTGTGCAGCAGCCATACGCACTTCGTCGTTAAGCAAGGGGAAAAGGGATACGCAGGCTCCTACCCCACGCTACATGGTTTTGATTCGCTTCCGGTGGGGCCTGGATACGTACGCCTGGTTCCGCGTAATGAATGGTCCATTCGTTTGTCCTGCTCACTTGTCACCAACGTTCCATGTCAAACCAATCTATTGGGCTCTCAGATGCGCTTCATCGTTATTTGTTGGATGTGTCGGTAGACGAGACGGAGGTGCAGGAGCGGCTGCGTCATGAAACGATGCAACACCCGCACCATGACATGCAAATTGCTCCAGAGCAGGGCCAGTTTATGGAGGTGCTGGTTCGTCTGATGGGGGCAGAACGGGCGATTGAAATTGGAGTGTTCACCGGATACAGCGCGCTTGCTATTGCCTATGCGCTGCCTGAGACCGGCACACTTGTAGCATGTGATATAAACACCGACTATACCGGTATTGCCGAACGTTACTGGGCAGCAGCCGGTGTGACCGATCGGATCGACCTGCGGATAGCTCCAGCGATAGAAACGCTCAAGTCCCTTCGAGCCGACGAAGCAGAAGGTACCTTCGATTTTGCGTTTATCGATGCCGACAAGACGTCCTATCCCGCCTACTACGAACACAGTCTGGCGCTGCTGCGATCGGGTGGGCTCATTCTATTCGACAATATGCTGCAAGAGGGACGCGTGATTGATGACAATGCCTCAGATGATAACACACAGGCGATTCAAGCCCTCAACCGGAAGTTATCCAACGACGACCGGGTGTACGTAAGTCTCATCCCTGTCGCGGATGGCATCACGCTGGCGCTCAAAAAATAACGCTACAGATGATCATTCGGCATCCTCGTAATACGGTGTGAAGCTAGGAAGTAGCCCATGCTCAGCTGCGAGTTTGAAGAGTTCAATAGCCGCCTCTTCGGGTAGATCGTACGTGCCGTGGACATCCCCTTCGGTGGCCAAAGCATACGCAACATCCTCTTCGTCCTCATCCTCTACGTCGGATTCCCAGGCGGTAGCTTCTTCGATAAGAAAAGCATCGTCTTCTGGAGAATAAGACGCCAAGTACTGTTCGCGCCGTTTGCGCGGGTTGACCAAACTAACAATGCCTGTCAGTCCATATTCGGTGTCGTAGAAAAGCGTTTCGGTGAGGAGGCGAAGCGTAAAGTTTTCGGCGTCGAAATCGGCCATGTGGATACAGAGGTTGGTTCGCAAGCGGGAAACAGGCTGTAAGATACGCAGCCCAGTCTACGATTCCAAACGGCTCGCTGTTTGAGTTGATGGTGCAGGAAAACGAGCGGTCTCTGCAAGGACATCAATGTCGTCTTGGGCTGGTTCGGGTAACCACGATCGAAGATAATCCCAGGCATCGGGTCCATACAGGGTTGTAGGTACGGCTTTGAACAGATTCGTTAGATGGTCGGTCAACACCGGTGCGACTTCGGAGACAGAGACCGGGTCTTCTTGCTCCCGGGCTAACGACGTAACGCCTCGATCTTGAATGCCACACGGCACGATATGTCCGAAGTAGTCTAGATTTGTGCTTACATTCAGCGCAAAGCCATGCATCGTCACCCATCGACTACAGCGCACCCCCATGGCACAGATTTTCCGTTCGTGCCCCTTCGCATCGGGGCCTACCCACGCGCCGGTGCGTCCCTCCACGCGTGAGGCTGTTACATCGTATGTTGCACACGTCCGGATCATCACTGCTTCGAGTGTACGCAGATACCAGCCCAGATCGGTAGAGAAGCGGTCAAGATCCAGCAGAGGATATCCCACAAGCTGCCCGGGTCCGTGGTATGTGATGTCGCCCCCTCGATCGATGCGGTGAAACGTGGCTTCCACGTTAGCCAGGTGTTCATCTGAAAGGAGCAAATGATCGGCATTGCCGCTTTTTCCGAGCGTGTACACATGGGGATGCTCCAGTAGCAGCAGCACATGCGGAGGAGTGCGTTGTGGCGTGGCGCGCTTTGCGGCAATGAGAGCGGCCTGAATATGTTGCTGGAGCGACCATGTGCGAGTATATGGCACGCGCCCCAGATGGCACACAACGATGGATTCGGAAGACACAACAGCACGTGGTTTAATAAAAGCCAATGGACGGCTCTGAACAAAAACCGGTCGTTTAGGATTCAGGCCCGCGGCTTACACAGTTCTTTGAACCGGTCAAGTGCAATCGACGACCGCTCAATTTTGTGAATATCGTCATTGGCCGCACGAAACTCCCCGGTAAAGGAGAAGGTCTCGCTATCGGGGGAATCGAACGTACAACGCGGTTCTCCTTCATTGTATAGACCCGATACGTCATACACCAAGCCTTGCAAAGGTGCATCGGATGCCTGGCTCTCATCAATGATTTCCTGTGCAATGGCTTTCGCGCCAACCAGCAGCTGAGCCCGGTCAAGATTGTGCTGTTGGGCAAGCGTTTGGGCAGGTTGATTAAGCGTCATAACGAAGACAGAGGGAGTGAGACGGAAACACGAATCGCATTCTCGCACATTCGCCTCTCTTTCTGGTTCACAATATCCACATTTTGTGCCAGGGTGGTAACGGTTGAAAAA
>CAZZCI010000025.1:0-15721 GCA_964653015.1 uncultured Rhodothermales bacterium | reverse complement strand
CGACGAGAACACTGTCCATTTTTTAGCTCCACCCTAAAGTGATTCAACACTTTAGGCCAACCAAGCCTGATGACGAAACCGTGTTAGATCTCTTCTAACGATATGTTATACTATGCCATTCATAACATAGCCGACTAAAACGTACCGCTTAGCGCAACTCTCATAGACCCTTTCTGTTACACGTCTTAAGGTATATTACTATGTGCCCTCCCTTCGCTTCAGAAATGGCCAATATGTAACGGGCCATTTCTCACCCACCTTGACTCCTATCTACATCTTATGAAAAAGGACCTTTGCACGAATTGGGCGACCCTGGTCCTATGTGTAGGATTATGCTTGCTGTATCTTCCGGTGCAGGGGCAGTCACCACCTGCTCCTGAAGGGCATACAAACTATGTGATGCAGCAATGGACGGTCGAAGACGGATTACCTGTCAACTCTGTCAACGACATCGTCCAGACTGATGACGGCTACCTCTGGCTTGCGACATACGATGGACTCGTGCGGTTTGACGGCGTGCAGTTCACCGTTTACCAGTCAGGAGATTATGACGGGCTGCCCAGTAGCCGAATTATAGATGTGCATGCGATGGGAGATGCCGTCTGGCTTCTTACAGAATCGCAGCACCTTGTCCGCTTTAAGCACGGCACGTTTCGCACCATTTCGCTGCCTGATGCATCGCTGCTCTACCAATCTCAGGATCAATCTCTATGGGTAGGAACTGTACGTGGACTGTACCGGGTGAATGACGACGGTACAACCCACCCAGTACAGGGGCGGTACATACAAGACAATATTACGGCACTGCATCAAACCGAGTCGGGGCACCTCTGGATTGGCACAAATCGTCGAGGGGTGTACCGCCACCAAAACGACGGTCAACTCGATCACCTCACAACTGAGGGGCGCTTCTTTGACAGTCGAATCAACTCTATAACTTCCCGTCCTGACGGCTCAGTGCTTATAGGCGCATGGAATGGCTTATGGACATGGACCGAGGGAACCATGACTTCTGTTCCTTCTGCACGCGAGGAGGACGTTGGCGTTGTCTTTGAACTTCAAAGCGATAACACGGACACCCTTTGGATCCGTACTGAAGAAGGTATTTACCAGCTTCATGAACAAACGCTTGCTCATAAAGCTGACCATAGTGGACGGCCCCGCTTACAAGCCCGTGGAAGTCTGATTCAAAATACGGATAGGGGAGGTGTATGGATAAATACTATACACAACATACAGCAGGGCGAAGAGACGGTGTTCTCCACATCGTCGCGCATTGCACAAATGATGCAAGACCACGAAGACGGGCTGTGGATTGCTACACAGGGAAGCGGCATTTACCATCTCCGGCCGTCGCAAATATCTGTCTACGGATCTGAGGAGGGGATAGGAAGCGGAAACATTTACCCTATTCTCCAGCGTCACGACGAGAGCGTCTGGCTTGGATCGCTCGATGGTGGGCTTACACGCATTACGCCGCAAGACACGACAACAGTTGTACCGCAACAGGGCAATTCAGTCCTCTCCAACATATGGTCACTCCACGAAACCCCTGATAGCACCCTCTGGGTTGGCGGTTCACGTCTATGTCAATGGGATGGCGACCAGTGTCTGCCTTTTGACGGTGAGGAGCAGCTTAACACCGGACGCGTGCTTGCGATTCACGAAGACAACTCGCAGAACCTATGGGTCGGCTCCATTCGAGGGCTTTACCGTCGCAACCAACCGTCTGCCGAAAGCCCTGATACGTGGTTTCGGTATACCCCAGAAAATAGCGACCTGCCCCACCGCATCGTGCGGGTCATCTACGAAGCCAATGATGGCACACGATGGTTTGGCACCAATGGAGGCGGGGTTGCTGTGTATCATGAAGGAACGTTTTACCCACTTACCGAGGCGCAGGGACTCCCTTCCAATCTAATACGTGATATTTATCAGGATGAAGAGGGAACTGTTTGGGTCGCCACCGAAGATGCCGGTCTCGCACGCATTGAGTGGCCTTCCCCTGCCGTCCCGAGTCAAGCCCTACACGAAGCCTCCATTACAACATTCACTACAGAAGAGGGGCTGTTTGATGACGGCATTCACCGCATCATTGAAGATAACGAAGGCCGTTTGTGGATGAGCACCAACCGAGGTCTCTTTTGGGTGCAGCGAGCCGGTCTAAATGCAGTGGCCTACGACGAACAAGACCGGGTGGCCTCAACGAGTTACACCGAGCGCGACGGGTTGCGCAACCGCGAGGCTAACGGCGGCATACAGCCTGCAGGTATGCAAGATCAAGACGGACGCATCTGGTTCCCAACCCAGGCCGGTGCTGCCGTCATTGATGCAGCCCAGGTACGCCCAATGGATATACCGCCCCCCGTCCACATCGAACAGGTGGTGACTCCCGACAGCACCTATCGTGCTCGCAACGGACACATAGAGCTTCAACCACACGAGCGCAATTTTGATGTCGTGTACACCGCGATCAGCTTTGTCAAGCCCGACGAAATGCAGTTCGCTTATCAACTGCATGGCGTAGATAGCGACTGGCGCTCAACAACAAGACAACGCAGAGCAACCTACACCAACATTGCGCCCGGGACCCATACGTTTGCTGTACGTGCTAGTAGTGGCGACGGGGTCTGGAACGAAAACGGGGCAACGATAGACATTAAGATCCAGCCCCATTTCTACGAAACATGGTGGTTTTACGGCCTTGTTGGGCTGTTAGGAATCGTTGCATTGGGAGGAGCTTACTGGATACGTACAGCCGCTCTTGGTAAACGAAAGGAGGAGCTGGAACGCACTGTACAAGCTCGAACGGAAGAGCTGCGTCGCGAAAAGCAGAAAACCAAAGAAGCGCTCGACCTTGCACAAGACCAGGCCCGCCGCTTAGAGCGCATTGACGCCTCTAAATCTCGATTTTTTGCGCGAATCAGCCACGAGTTTCGAACGCCCCTCACGCTTACGCTGGGCCCCGTTGATTATGTATTGGAAAGCGATCACATTACGCTACGCGATGACGAACGAAATCAACTTCGTATTGCCCAGCGTAATGCAACACGGCTCGCCCGCTTGGTCAACCAACTGCACGACCTTGCCAAGCTCGAAACAGGTACCATGACGCTGCAGCCCGAACAGCGCGACATCGTGGCGTTTGTGTCCGACAGTGTATGGACGTTTCAGGGGCTTGCCGAACATCGCAATATCACGCTGACTTTCGCATCCGACACGGAAGGCCACCTCTTTGTCTTTGATCCGCCGAAAATCGAAAAAGTTATCGCTAACCTACTCACCAATGCCTTTCAAGCCACGCGTCCGGGCGACCGCATTGAGGTCACGCTAGACACCTCACACGAATACGAAGAAGCTTCCTCTGAAACAGTAGTTATTCGGGTGGAAGACACGGGCACTGGGATGCCGTCCAGCCAATTTGAATATCTGCAGGCTACCTTTCAAGCCGACGAAAACACCGGATGGGATCATGAGGAAGGATATATCGGCATTGGCCTGAATCTAGTGAATGAACTGGTGGCTCTACACGACGGTCAAGTTCACATCCAAAGCAAAGAAGGCATCGGCACCACATTTACGATCCACCTCCCCCAACAGGAAGTGGACGAAACGGCTCCCCCCACCACATCACCAGGAAGCTCTGATGCAGGAGGACGACCGCTTCAACTTGCCGAGCGGGCACTCTCGCTTGAAGACAACAAGCACGCAAGGTCGGAGGATGACCTTCCCGAAAATGACCAAACCACGGTGCTCATCGTGGATGATAACGCTGACTTCCGGTCGTATTTGCGTTGGCACTTAGAGCCCGCGTATCGAGTGGTTGAAGCCGAGAACGGAACTGCAGGATACCAAACAGCCCGCTCCCTACTTCCTGATATCGCAGTTGTAGATATCATGATGCCAGGCATGGACGGCCTTGCGCTGTGTCAAGCCATCAAAAACCACCCGGATGTTGACCAGATTCCCGTCATATTTCTAACAGCACTTGATGATTCGGAATCTCGCGTACAAGGCTACGAGGTCGGAGGCGATGCATACCTCACGAAACCCTTTAATGGAGAAGAACTCAAGGCCTTGATCGAAAATCTGGTGAGTGCCCGTCAAACACTTCGGCCCTCTAATAATGGAGCAGATAATGCGTCTCTTCAAAGACATGGTGGAGACAATAATTTGCCTTTTGATAAGCAACTCGAAAGCATAATTGAGGCTCAGCTTGCTGATCCCGATTTTGGCGTGGCCGAGTTAGCCTCAGCCATGGCAATGAGCCCCTCGCAACTGCGGCGGCAAATGGATATGTACTACGATCGTACACCTGTACAACTTATTCGATACCGACGATTAGAGGCAGGCGCTAAGCTTCTAAAAACCAAGTCAAAGGCCACCATTGGCGAGGTCGCATACGCTGCCGGATTCAACAGTCAATCGTACTTTTCTCGCTCGTTCAAAAAAGCGTTTGGAGTTTCTCCTTCTGTGTACCGCAAACGGCATGAGAGCACAGAATCAGAAGCAGAAGACGACTCAAACAATTACGATTAGAGGGATAAGGCTTGAGAGCAAGGCGAGTACCACGACCGTAGGGAGGAAGTACTTCTGGCAGCCAGAATAAGAAATCAACTTACCAGGCTCTCAAAGAGCACGGTATCGGCAGGGGCGCGCAGGCAGTGCGCGGCATGATCCACAGCGGCTTGCATCGCGGGATGGTTAACAACGAGCCCGTCGTAGAGGTAGCCGTCTTGGAACGCCCCGGTGGTGCGTGCCAAGATCTCGCATCCCATGTGCAGAGCAGCCATCCGGCGCCCCTCAGGCCCCCAGAACGCACCGGCAGATCCAGTATGTTTGGCCTGTACGGTGCCGTGGTAGCCTGTAAGAAACGCGCGATACCACTCATGGACCGCCTGCGCTGCATCTGGCGTGGGCGCACGATGAGCAAGCATCCAGCAATGGGCGGCCAGGTGCCCGATGTCCTGCGCCGGGTGACCATAGTGCGCCAACTCCCAGTCGATGATACGGAGCCGCGCCGTATCTCCCGTATGATCTACCAGCACTGACCGCGGCCACAGGTCGCCCATAATCATGCAGCATCCGGGCTGTTGAAAGCGTTCGCCCAGTGCAGTGGCCCGCTGGCCCAGCGCCTCGGCATCGGCGATGTCGGCGGCCTCAAGAAACGCCTGCACCTGACGATACTGCACCGCATGACGGGTTGCTTGCATGGCAGGATTCGCAACCTGCTCTGCGATTGCGGCGCCGCCGTAGGTGCGGGCGTGGAGGTGTCCTATGAACGTGCCGAGTCGCGACCCGGCGTTGGCCGCTTTGCTGTTGGGAGGCGCCCCATGCAGCCAGGTGCCCAGGTCGGACAGATCGCCCAGGTCCTCCATGATGAGCAGCGGTGCCTCCGGATCCCACCCAAGCCGCTTCGGCGGACGACACGCCGGTGTGGCCAGGTCGGATAGGGGTTCCCCAGACGCAAAGAGCTGCAAGCATCGGGCGGCCACATGCAGCCGCTCGGGGTCAAGCGGCACATCCGGCGCGCTGGCGATGTGCGGAGGCGCATACTTCGCAATCACAGACGCAGGTCTGCCGGGCACGCGCCATACCTTGTTCAAGTTGCCGCCTGTCATGCGCGCCGGCGATCCCGTCGCGGTGAACGCGGGATACGCCGCTTCAACGTGTGTGGCAACGGTGTCTTCAGATAGGACGGCTGTGCTCATGTGTCAGAGTTATCGTTAAACCGAAAAATGCGATTACCAAACGGCACCGGTGTACCGTACTGCAGAAACTGCTGCACGATGCGCTCCTGCTCGCTACGCGATCGGTCGAGCGTGTCGGCAAGGGCCGCCCGGTCTTCAGGCGGATCATGGTCAGGAAGCGAGTACTTGTGCCCGACCACGAGCGCGGCGCACGGAATCTCTAACTCGTTGGCAAGCACCACTTCCGGCGCCAGCGTCATGGAGTTGACCTGCGCGCCCAAACGCGGCCACATCCGGTTCTCGACTGCCGTTTTTCCGCGAGGGCCGCCCACATAGGCGAACACCACTTCTTCTTGGGCAATAGGTGCCTCCACCGCCTCGGCAAGCGAACGAAGCTGCGTGTTCAGCGCCGAGGCAAGGAGTCCGTCGTCGAGCACCAGGTGGCCGTGATCGGACGCGGGCGTGTCGAACATGGTGCAGGTGGACCCGTCTGGCAGTCGGTTTTCGAGCATGATCAGGTCGCGCACCAACAGCGGCGTGTAGAGCGGCACCTCCGCATCCAGCACGCCCACCGAACTGGTTACGAGCAGCGCGCCGCACCCCACCTCACGTAAGGCCCACGCCTGCGCCCGGTAGTTGATCTGGTTGGGCAGAAGCCGGTGCGGCACATCATGCCGAAACAGCACATACGCAGGCCGCTCGGCATCCGTCACCCGATGCAAAAACTGCGATCCCCACGGCGTTTCGATGTCGATGCGCTCCAGATCAAGCGTGCCCGTGAGGGTGTGGAAGGCGCTGCCTAAAATGGCGGTGACAGGGGCAGGTGCGGACATGTGTATCGGCGGGATAATGGTTGAGGATGCGAAAGCCCCAGGCGTTTACTGGGGAGACGAATCGGCGGCGATTTCTTGCTGGATTTGCGTCCAGAAGTCCAGCTCCGACTGTACGCCACTGGCGGCATCTTCAATGAACGCGCGTCGGCTGTCGTAGGTGTGCAGCATGCCGTCGCGCATCTGTGCAAAGCGATCACCGACGCGCAGCGCCTCTCTGGCATCGTGCGTCACGAAGAGCGTTGTCATGGTGTGGGCATCGCTAATGCGTGTAAAGAGCTGCTGCATCTCGTTGCGCGTGTCGAAGTCGAGGCTGGCGAACGGCTCATCCAGCAGGAGCACATCGGGGTGAATGATGGCGGCGCGCCCAAACGCCGCGCGCTGCCGCTGTCCGCCTGAAAGCTGGGGGGGATACTTGTCGGCGTGGGCGGCGAGGCCCATGTCGCGGATCATCGCATCGACGGCTTCGCGCTGCGTGGCATCGGACGCATTCTGTACGGAGAGCCCGAACCCCACGTTTTCGCGGACAGTCAGATGCGGAAAGAGCAGGGCCTCCTGGTACAGGTAGACCACCCCGCGCTTCTGGGGCGGCAGCGGATCGATGCGGGTATCGCCTACGTGGATGGATCCGCTGTGGTCTCGATGGATCCCGGCGATGATCTTCAGGAGCGTTGTTTTGCCGCTCCCTGAGGCGCCGAGCACGGCCAGCGTATCCCCCTTGTTGAGCGTAAGATGCACATCGTGCAGCACCTGCTCGGACCCAAACTCCTTGCTGATATTGCGCAGGGTGATCATCGTTTGTGACTCCAGATTCGTTGAACGAGAACGCGCCGATTTACAACCAGCAGGGTCAGGGGTGGGATGACGAGCAGGACGCCTGCAAGGGCTGCCAGATACGGGTTGGCTTCGCTTACGTAGCGGAAGACCATAACGGTGAGGGTTTGCACCTTGCCGACGCCGATGTACTGCGTGAGTCCGTACTCGAACCAGGAGATCAGGAACGTCTGAAAGAAACAGACGGCGAGCAGTCCACGGGCGGCGGGCCAGATGGCGTGGAGAAACACGGTTTGGGCATCGC
This sequence comes from uncultured Rhodothermales bacterium, assembly GCA_964653015.1. GTDB lineage: Bacteria > Bacteroidota > Rhodothermia > Rhodothermales > Salinibacteraceae > Longimonas. The sequence continues at coordinate 8,123 of CAZZCI010000025.1, read as the reverse complement.
CGCCCATCGTGCGCACCAGGTGCTCCATAGAGCGGATGCGCTCGTTCCAGAAGCCGTAGAAAAACAGTATGGCGTACGGAATGGTGATGAGCAGTTGCGCCATCGCCACGCCGGGTACGGTGCCGGTAAGTCCGATGCGTAGCAGATACACGTTGAGCATCACCGCCAGGATGACCGGCGCAATCACGTAGGGAGCGTAGGCCAGCAGAAGCCAGTAGGTGCTGCGGGTATGATACGCCAGCAGGCGGCTCACAGCAAATCCGGTTAGGGTAGCCACAGCGCCCACCGTCAGCGACAGCCCGAGCGATAGCCCGAGCGATGCCACGAGCGGCGAATTACCCTGAAGCAGCCAGTGCCAGTGCCGCAGCGTGAACGGATGATCGATGAGCGCAGGGTAGTGCCACTGCGTAGACACCGACAGGTAGATGAGCAGCACGAGAGGCAGTCCGAAGAGGACGGCCAGCGCTGCAATCAGTATGCGGCGGGAGGATGTGGTCATAGTGCGTACCTCCGCGAGAACCGCGTGTAGAGCAGTCCGATTGTAGCCAGGCAGAGGAGTGCGTACCAGGTGGCCATCGCATAGGCGACGGGGATGTCGGCCAGGTTGTAACGCTGCATTTTCTCCAGCACCAGCACGCTAATCATGCGGGGCGATGAGGCATCGAGCACCAGGGGGATGTCGTAAGCGCCCAGAAAGAACACAAAGTAGAGCGCGGCCAGTGGAAATATACCGCGCAGAAGCACCGGCGCATGTACGCGGCGGATGATCTGCCAGCGCCCGGCTCCAAGCGAGGCCGCAACGCGCGCAAGCTCGTACAGATTTTCGTTACGCCAGAGATTGACCAGCACCAGCAGCAGAAACGGAAACACGAGCAGCGTGTGCGTCAGGATAATGCTGATGCCATACGGATCGTTGACCAGCGCCGGGAAGGCTCCGGCATCGGCCACGAGTCCGAGGTGCCAGGCGATGCGCGACAGCAGTCCGCCACCCGAGAGCAGCTGGTACATCACAAACGCCGCGACGATCGGGGGGAGCGTGAGCGGGATGAAGAGCAGACGGTACACGTTTGGGTGCTCTATGACGCGAGGTATGGACACAAGAAGCGCCAAAGCTACGCCCAGGGCCAGCACGATAGACGCTCCGGCTACGTACGCCGAATAGGCGATGGATCGCCCAAACTCGCCATCCAGAAGCTGGGCCCAATTCGACAGCGTGAAGCCATCCCCCAGCAGTCCCACCAGCCCGAGGCTGTACAACGCAGCGTACCCGATGCTCATCGCAACGGGCACACCGCACAGCACAATCAGCACGGTAATAGCAAGCGAGCGCATAGTGTTCGGCGAATAGAGTTCAGGAAGCTGGAGCGAATCACTCCATGACATAGGTGCGGAAGTCGTCCGACAGGCGCATCATGTACTCGGGCGCAAGTTCCTGTTGCGCGTACGGCTCGATGTCCGCCCGATCGGGAGCGCGCTCGCGTCCGGGAATGTCGTCGAAGCGCTGCTGCCACTCGGAAGGTAGCCGGTCGCGATCCAGCACGGTGCCATCGCCCCACACATCCGGCTGGATCTTCTCGTACTGCGCTTCGGGCGACATCATGAAGTTGATAGCCACCAAAGCGGCGGCTTTGTTGTCGGAATGTTTGGGGATGCCCAGGTAATGGCTGTTCTGGATGGTGCCGCTCTCCAGCACATAAGCCCGGCTGGACTCCGGAAAGACGCCCTGCGCTACTTTGTTGTCGACCTCGCTGTCGTTGTTGCTCATGGTGAACGCCACCTCGCCACTCGAAAACAGCTGGTGCTGTTGCGAAAGCGTTCTGGGAAACGTGCGCCCCGACCGCCAGAAGTACGGCTTCAGATCGTTCAGGTACGTCCACAGTTCGCTGCTCCACTTCTCGTAGGCCGCCTCGTCAAATGGGCCGTAGAGGGTTTCGGGGCCGGCTTTGGCCATCATAAGCGACTTGAGAAGCGTCATGCCAGCAAACTCATTCGGGAGCGTAAACGTCCCCGGATGCTCCTGCACCCAGGTCGCCAACTCCTCGGGCGTCTGCGGCGGACTCTCGACCACGGCGCTGTCGTAGATGAGCGTAAACTGCACGTTCCCCCACGGCGCTTCGTATCCATCAATGGGCTGCTGAAAGTCGATGCCGATGAAGGGATCGTCGTAATCCACGTACTCGGAATGCGGAAGCGCATCGGTAAACGGACCAAAGAGGGCGTCGATTTCGCGCAGCTGGAAAAACGTCTCGCCATTCAGCCAGATCAGATCGAGTTGGCTGGTGGAGCGCCCGCTTTCGATCTCGGAGAGCAGCGTAGACACAATCTGGCTGCCCTGCCCGCTCACAATGTCCAGCTCAATGCCATAGCGCGACTTCAGCTCGGGCACTACAAAGTCTGCCATGTAGTCATTGATTGCTGGGTCGCCCATCCACATCATCATGGTGAGGGAGATGCCTTCTGCCTCCGCTTCAATGGCCTCCCACGACTGGTCAAGCAGTTCGTGATCGGTATCCGAATCGGAGGCGCATCCAGTTAAGCCAATGGCCAGGAAAGCGATGAGCAGTGCGAGATGGCGGGCACGGGTTGGAGGCATGGCTATAGGCGTGGTGGACGAAAAGGAATTATGGGTAATGGATAGAGGCTAAATGAACAGGTGATTGGAGACCGCAGTTTTGGCTTGTTCGAACCCCCTCTGTCTTCGAGCTTCGCCGCAGGCGTGATCCTGTGGACATCTCCCCCTTGGCCAAGGGGGAGAAACCCGTAGGGAGAGGGGGTTTGACCGGGTTGCGATGATGTAAACCATATGTCAACCACTTAAGTAGGCCCACATAAGAATCTTCGAGTATGTCATTGCGAGGAGCGCCAGCGACGTGGCAATCTTGTGCCTTCTAAGCAGAATAAACCCCTCTAACAGGCGCATGAGATCGCACCCCAGGAGTACTCGTTCGCTAGCGCTCACAGCGCCGCGTCGGTCGCACGCTCCCTCCTCGCGATGACAATGTTGGCCCATAACATTCAGGCACTAAAACAAGTAGCGCACGCCAAACTGAAATTGGCGGGGGGGCGCGGCGTTGCGCTGTTCAAACTGCCGCGAGCTGGCCGGGCCGGTCTGAATCTGATTGCTTTGCGTCGCATTGTTGGCAAAGCCGCTCAGGTTTTCGGCGTTCAGCACGTTAAACACATCGGCACGGGCCACTACGCGTCCGCCGCCAATGGGAAGCGCGTACTGTACGCTCACATCGAACGTGGTCGACCAGGGCAGGCGATCGCTGTTGCGGTCTTCGCCGGGCCAACGGTCATTGTTGCCGAGGTACGCATCCGAGAACGCGCGACCGTCGCCGTTCAGGTCGGTGGTGCCGAATACCTCGGCATCGGGCACCCGGTTTACGGGCTGTCCGCTCTGGATAAGGCTCGCCAGCGTAAGACGCAGGCGGTCGGTCGGGAAATACGACAGCATGCCGTCAATGACATGCGTGCGGTCGTTCACCGAGGGCCCCCACTCATCGTCGAAGTCATTAGCGTTTTGCGCGCGGAAGTTGATGTCGTCGGTGTTGTTGCGCAGCTGAGAGAGCGTGTACGAGAGCCGGTAGGCAAAATCGCCCTCGCCGCGCTCGCCAATCAGGTTCACGTTGGCCGCCCAGTAGCGCGCCTCACCGGCAGTTTCCGTCATGACGATCTGCCGTGCCACCCCATCTCGAAACTGCGGATTTCCGTCGGCATCCGTGAGGATGTCGCCATCCCCATCGCGCTCGAAAATATCCGTGGGACGCGTTTGATCGGCCTCAAATTGCGTGCGCACCAGCTCCGATGGATCGCGGTCGGGATCGGATTGGGCGGCCTGCACCTCCTCGGGTGCAATCGAGAAGGGCTCGGACGCATTCAGGTCGCGCAGCCGGAATTCGTTGAACGAGCGGGTGTGAATCAGGTCCACGTAAAACAGCGTGTTCGCAGCCACTTCGCGCTGATAGCCCAGCGAAAACTGATGCGTGACCGGGTTGTCGTATCCGTCGGGGTTTAGGATGCGAAGCTCGTTGCTAAAAATCGAAGCCCGCTCATCGGATAGCTCCTCGGGGGTGGGACCATCGAGGAACGGTACCGCACCAGGGTTGGGAGCGTTGGCGGTGAGGTTGCCCCGATTTGTGATGCGGTCGATATTAGTGTCGCTGGGCAGCACGCCCTGGTCGATTAGCGACTGCAGCTGGCTCTGAAAGCCGGGGGCGGTGGAGCTAAACTGCAGCGCGTCGCTGTAGACGGAGTACACGATTTTGTCGTAGAACATGCCGTATCCGCCCCGCAGACTGCTCCGCTCGTCAAGCGCGTAGTTCAGGCTGAGGCGAGGCGCGAAGTTGGTATAGGTGCCCGAATCCGACCCGCCCTTCGACAGGCTGTCGTAATCCCAGCGCACGCCCGCGGTGACGTTCAGGTTGCGGATGGGCGAAAACTGATCTTCCAGATACGCTCCAATGAGCACCTGATCGGTTCCGAAGGTGGCCGGACGCGTTTCAACGCCATAGTTGAGCACCTCAACCGAGCCGGGCAGGTTGCGCAGATCATCAGGAGCCAGGTCTTGGCTGGGCTGCTGATCGCGGAGGGCCTGCACCTGCGTATCCGACAGACGCACGGTGTAGTTGCCGTTGGGGTTGCCGCCACCGGCCAGCGAAAAGTCGGAGCGGATCACATCCAACCCGGCCAGCAGGTCGTGACTGCCGGCATCATACCGCACCTTCTGTTGCAACTGCACGGTGTGCTCGGTCTCGTCGAACCGGAAGCCCGGATGCCCCAGAATGCCCAGCGTGGTGCCGTCGGGCCCCTCCATCGTGACCTGCGAGGCATCGGGGTTGCGGGGCTGCGCAAAGTCCCAGTTGAACCAGCTGTACTGCGCGTTGGCCTCGTACACCCACCGGTCGCGCGTGTAGGTGTTGGCAAGGGCAACATGGAGGCCGTCGCGCACCTGTGTATCCGCTGCCGAGGCAAACTGCACGCCTCCTTCCAGACCGCCGCCCTGCCGATCGATGCGCACGCGGTTGTAGTTGGTGCGCAGCGTAGAACGCCAGTGATCGGACCACCGATGATCGAGCCGGGTCGAGAGATACGACTGGTGGTTCTGCCCCTGCACGGTTTCGTTGACGCCCAAGTCGGGTACGTTGAGCAGGTTGTCTTTAAAATCGCTGGTGTGTTCTGCGTTCACAAAGAAGAAGGTCTGATCGCGCACGATGGGTCCCCCCACCGAAAAGCCGCCCTGATGGCGCGAAAACCCATCTTTAACCGGGTTGCCCGACAGATCGCGCTGCGCAAACGGCGAACTGGAATCGAGCGGCGGACCGGGACGCGTGAGGTAGAACGCCTCGCCGGAAAGCTCATTGCTGCCCGACTTGGTTGTCACGTTGAAGATGCCATTGCCCGTCCGCCCAAACTCCGCCGAATACGTACTCGACAGCACCGTGATGTCCTCGATCATTCCGGTAGGCAGTTCAAACTGCGGGCCGCCCAGGAAATTCTCGTTGTTGTCCATGCCGTCGATCAGATAATTGGTGTAGAGCCCATTGGCCCCGTTGATGCTCACCACCGGTGCCTCCGTAAAAAACCCGGTAGCGGGCGTCACGTTGGGCAGCCGCTTCAGCACCTCCTTGAAATTGCGGCCCTCAACGGGCGTATCCTCAATGGTTTGGCTGGATATGGACGAGGACACCTCCGCGTTGACGCGGTTCACCGTCGTAAGCCCCATTGTGCTCCGCACCACCACCTCATCCAGCTCGCGATCGGTAGCCGGAGCAAGCACCAGCGTAATGCTACGCGTATGGTCGGTGCGCAGCCGCAGGCCGGTGACCTCGGCGGCAAAGTGGTCATCCGTCTCGGGGGTAGACACGTCGTACGCCCCCGAGGTGGAAAGGCCCAACAGACGCGTACGGCCATCTGCGTCTGTGGTGCGTGTGGCTTCGTATCCGATATTAGTATTTGTGATGCGCACGGTGGCGCCTTCGACCGGCGCGCCGGTGTCGGAATCGAGCAGTCGGATTTCAAGCCCCGCCTGCGCATGGGCCGTGCACGGCATTCCCAACGCGGCCAGCAGAACCGCCCCCGCGAGGGCAAGCAGGTGAAGACGATGATGCAAACGAAACGGTATCAATACAGGCATAATCAGCAGAAAAAGGTACATCTACAGCAGAACACGTTGCGGCGGAGCCGGGCGGCTAACGCGAGCCATCCCATCAGCCACGCACGGAAGTATTGGGGGGGCACAGGTTGATTTTGGGGGCGTCCGTATGTCCAAACATGCCGAGGAAAACCGACAAGCTTGTCATTGGGACTCGCTCAAACCCCCTCTGTCTTCGAGCTTCGCCGCAGGCGTGATCCTGTGGACATCTCCCCCTTGGCTAAGGGGGAGAAACCCGTAGGGAGAGGGGGTTCGAACAAGACAAAGCACCACCCAAACATTGACCGGTGACACGGCCCTATCCTGTGGCTGGCCATGCATCGCGACGCGGCGTACCGGAGACACAGGATCAGAGTAACCTTCCATCGGACTTCCATCCCAACGGAGAAGGATTAACTATGCGCGGACGATGGGAGGAGCCCGCGCCTGCTGTAGACGGACGTACGAGGTGCTTTTTAGAGATGAAGGCGGTAGTGGGCCATGCTCCGGACGCCGTCCAAGTGCATCGCAGAGCTGCCCGAGCAGCGCAGTGGATGGAGCCGTACACGCAGCCTGAACCAGTGTATGCAGATCGCCCGGCGTGTTGACATCGCTTCGCGGCACGAGCCGAACCGGCGTCTGTCCGCTGAGGGTTGCGAGATGCTGGTGCAGCGCCTGTTCGGTGTGGGCCGACTGCCACGGGAGCGCAGCAAATGCCTCCGCATCAAAATGATCGCGGCGCATGCCAATGAGATAGGTGCCGCCCTCGGGCGTGGGTCCCAGCACCGGCTGGCCATCGGCAAGATGCGCATCAACCGTGGCCCAATCGACATCGTGCAGAGTGGGGCAGTCGTTGCCAACGGCGATCACCCGTTCGTATCCCGCCGCAAAGGCGGAAGCCATCGCATGCGCCAACCGCTCGCCAAACGTGGTGCCGCGCTGAGCGGCTTCCGTGTGTTCGATGACGGGATATCCGCTCTGCTGCAACGCCTGACGGGTGTGCTCCTGCAGCACATGGGCCACGCGCGTGCTGGTGGTGTAATCGTGGGGCACCACCTGCTTATGCCGCGCCTCGACACCCGGGCGACGGCTAAACAGCAAAACGGCCGTGGTAGCGGTAGACACAGCGGTAGGGCGTGGGGGATCGACGCGAAGTCAACGCAAATGCGGATCAGATAACGGTTCCATTATACAAATCCGGGATGAGTATGTACACCGTCCCGCTATATCGTTACAGGGGGTGTGTGGTAGGGCGATTGGTGGGGGATGCATCGGAGGACGCCGCTCTACCCGTCCTGTTCCTGCTGTGTTGTGGAGAGGGGTCTTGCTGTTTTCTGATGGGCTTTGTGGTGTAACGCGGAGCGCTCACCGGCGCACGTTAGTGCGTCCGAGTGACGCGAATTGTTATAAATTTTCTCGGACGTACTGCTCCACATTGAGAGGTCGACCCTGGTTCTGGTAATGCCCGTCTAAGGCGTAAGCCATGTTTTCGAGCGGAGCTTTGTCGTATCCAAAATCCTGAATCTCTCGAATGTACCGCTCTATAAAGCCTTGAGGGGTGAGCTCCCGCCATTGAAGCACATGTACCAATTCATGGAAGTGGAGTCGCAACTCGTTCGCTGCACCTTGCTTCACATAATAGGTGTCGTTGTAAGTAATGCCTCCAACATCCATATCGATGAAATCTCCCAAGCCGACTTCCCGCAACTCAGGGAAATCGGGCTTTGGAATTTCGTCGGTAACAACGAAAAATGCTGTTTCTAGAAAGTCGGGCAAATAGAAGCCTTTAAAGTACGCCTCAAAGACGGAGCAGGACCGACGCACCTCTGTATGTGCGGAATTGGTCTGGTGTATCCATTGCTCGATCTTGTCGATCACAACTTCTCCTATTTATAACGGGTAGCGCTCACCGGCGGTGGGTACGCCAGGCCCTCGCGGTGAGCACATGAGACACTGCGGTCGATTCAAGGCGCACCCGGCCACCGTCAGG
>CAZZCI010000024.1:0-16117 GCA_964653015.1 uncultured Rhodothermales bacterium | reverse complement strand
TCGCAGGTCATCCTGACGCCGCTAGGCGGAAGGGATTCCGCGCTCCCAAACGATCTAAACAATCAGGCATGACGTAGCAGCAGCACGCTGTAGAACTGTGGGCCGTATAGAGCAGGACATGCAGACCCTGGGAATCGGTATACGCATCCGGCAAAGCACGGCGTACCCGTGTTGATGACTTGCGCAATGCATGTCGCAAAAACTTGACTTTGTGACGTCTTTTTGTAACTTTTATTAGACACAGGGCCTGGTTTACCGGGTCGGTTTCGTTTCTGTGTCGTGCCGTTCCTACCCGCCCCGCGTCCGATGAACGTTCCCAACACATCCTCCCCCGGCTCCGATTCGTCGTCGTATGCTACGGCGTACCACGCGCCCGTGCTTGCCTCTGCCGTATGTGAGGGGCTTATCACCAATCCGAGCGGTGTGTATGTAGATGCGACAGCGGGCGGTGGGGGCCACACCACAGCGCTGCTCGATGCGCTGCACTCCGATGGGCGCGTCATTGCGATTGATCAAGATCCGGATGCGCTGGCAACGGTGCGCGAGCGGCTACATCCAGCGATCGAAGCAGGACGGCTGCACGTTCTGCGAGGCAACTTTCGGGCACTGCCACGCTTGCTTAATGAGGCGGGCGTTTCGAGCATCGACGGGCTGCTGTTAGACCTGGGCGTGTCCTCGCATCAGATTGATGCGCCAGAGCGCGGGTTTAGCTTCCAGGCCGAAGGGCCGCTCGACATGCGTATGGATCCCACACAGGGACTCTCTGCCCACACCATTGTCAACACATGGCCGCACGGCGATCTGGCGCGCGTTATCAGCCGATACGGCGAGGAGCGATATGCAGGCCCCATCGCTGGTGCCATTCTGGATGCGCGCCCCCTCGATACCACCACCGACTTGGCGCGTGCAATTCGTAGCGAGGTCCCCGGTCATGTAGTGACAAAAACGCTGGCTCGTGTCTTTCAAGGCTTACGCATCGCAGTAAATAGTGAGCTGGATGCCCTCGAAACGGTGTTGCAGGAGAGCCCGGCCTGGATTCGAGCCGGGGGGTGCATTGCGGTGCTTAGTTACCACTCGCTTGAAGACCGCCGCGTAAAGCGGTTTCTGCGATATGGCAACTTCGATGGCACGCCGCAGCGCGATTTCTACGGGACGCTCATTGCGCCGTTTGAGCCGATAGCGCAGTCGCCCCAGTCGGCTTCCGACGAAGAAATTGAAGCCAACCCGCGTTCAAGAAGCGCACACCTGCGCATCGCCGAGCGACGCCCCGATGATGCGGCCGGGCCGCCCGTACCATGATGTGCTTCCAGTAGGATCGATGCTGTTGAACGATCCCGCACCACGTTGACCAGCCGAAGTCCCCTTCACCCCACTGGTTCTCATTCATTATGCCTTCCTCCTCTGGTTCATCACGCTCGACCGCGCCGCGCCAGTCGGGGCCGCGCCGGGCGCCCGGCGCCGTACCGGGCCGCGGTGGAGGCCGAAAGTCGCATGCCACCCCCCGTACGCCGAAGACAGAAGATACCAAGGCGGCCTCGGAGGCTCGTTCCTGGAAGCGCCATGGAACGGCTCTGCCGGGCTGGACGGATCTGGAAACCGGCAATAGACGTCGCCGCACATCCTCGGAGCGCACAGGGGAGCACTTCGTAGAAAAAGTGTCCACCCTCAAGTTTGCATTGGTCGTTATGGTGCTGGCCGCGGCATTTACGGCCTACGTAGGGCACGTACAAGCAACGCAGCAACTGCTTGAAGATCTTCAAGAAGCGCGTGCAGAAAACCAATCGCTGCACCTGCAACACAATCGACTCAATGGCGAGTTTGATCGTCGGACCGGCCCGCGAGTCATTCACGAACGTGCGCGCGAACTGGGACTTCAAGAAACGGTTCGCTATGGAGCCACCTTACCAGCGCCCTCTTCTGACGAGGCGCCCTGATTGTCGACATTCGCTTTCCCTTTGTCTCACATAACCGGGCTTAACCCTGACTGTGAACGCGCGCGACTCCATTCGCATCCGGATGTACATTGCCCTGCTGGCGCTGGCTGTGGTGCCCCTGCTTGTGATGGCTCGCATTGGCGGGATTCACCTGTATGAAGCCGATGAGTTGCGCGAGCGCGGTCTGCAGCAAGCGCACTCCGAGCAAACCATCCCCGCGATGCGTGGCTCCATCTTAGATCGCAATGGGCGCGCTCTAGCCATCAACACGGCGGAGTATGACCTGGCGCTGGATCCGACCATCGAGGGATTTGCAGAGCAGGCCAGTCAGTTCTACAACGACCTCTCCGAAATTACCGGTACCGCGGCGTCTCGATACCGCCAACGTGTGGAAGACCGGGCCAGTCCGCAGTACGTGATGATTACGCGCGGCCTTAGCGAGCAGCAGCGCACCACCATAGAGCAGTGGGATGTGCCAGGGCTCATTTTAACGCCTCGGTTTGCGCGCACCTACAGTCACGGTACGTTGGGGGCCCACATTCTGGGACACATCAGTAGCGATGGACAAGGGCTGGCTGGGCTGGAGCTACAGTACGATGAGGCGCTTACCGGCACGCCCGGATCGCGAGCGGTGCAGCGCGATCGGCACGGACGCATTAAGGCGCTTGTCGGCGGAAAGGTGGTAGAGCCTGTGCATGGGGAAAACCTGGTGCTCACTGTAGATGTGGTGCGACAGGCGGCACTCGAAGATGAGTTGCAGCGCGGCGTAGATGCTCATAATGCCGCATGGGGCACTGCTGTAGCGATGGATCCCCACACCGGCGAGGTGTTGGCGATGGCCAATGTACCCACGTACGACCCCAATCGCGCCGCTGCGTTTGGCGAGGCCGATCGGCGCAACCGTGCGATTACAGACCGCTTCGAACCCGGGTCTACGTTCAAGTTTGTAGCTGCCGCTGCGGCATTGGAGCAAGGGTACATCTCCCTTTCTGATACCATTGACACCGGACAGGGCTCGGTAACTTACTACGGCCACACCATGCGCGATGTGAGTGCGTATGGAGCCATTCCGTTTCGCGAGGTCCTGTCGAAGTCAAGCAACGTGGGCACCGCGCATGTGGCCGATATGATTGACGAAGGAGCCCTCTATCAGTATGCGCGCAATTTTGGGTTCAACCAGCCCACATGGATCGATTTGCCGGGCGAGGTGAGTGGGGTGCTGCGCCGCCCGTCGGAGTGGAGCCGCACGACCCGCACGTCTATGAGTATTGGATACGAAGTAGCGGTTACCCCTATCCAACTGCTTACAGCGTATAGCGCTGTAGCCAATGGAGGATACCTGGTGGCGCCTCATATTGTACGAGAACGCCGCGACTTTACCGGTGCCACACAGTGGGCGGCCCGGCCCGACACCATCCGCAAAGTCTTGCAGGAAGAAACGACGCACATGCTTACCGAAGCGTTCGAGGAGGTCGTGCAAGATGGCACTGCTACACGTGCGCAGATTGACGGGCTCCCCATTGCAGGCAAAACCGGAACTGCCCTCGGCACGCGCGATGGCCAATACACACGCGATCAGGCCCGGGCGTCGTTTGTTGGCTCGTTCCCGGCGGATGACCCGCAGGTGGCCTTGCTTGTTATCATTGGATCGCCCCAGCAGAGCATGTATGGCGGAGAGGTCGCCGCTCCGATATTTAATCGAATTGCACGCCGCTGGCTGACCACGCTTCCCGATGTGTCGCGTCGCCTAGCGGGCACAGTCGAGATGCCCAGCGACACGCTTGATATGCCCGACGACCCAGGGGCTGCACAGTCCATTGCGCTTGAAGCGAGTGATACGTCGGTGCTTCCCGACTTTCGCGGCACCGATACGCGCAGTGCCATGCAATGGTTAGAAGCGCAGGGCGTGTCGGTATCGATTGAGGGCCGCGGAACCGTGGTGTCGCAGTCGCACGAACCAGGATCCGATTTGCCCGACACAATCACATTGACTAGCGAATAACCCGCATGTCCCTCTTGCCTTTGTTTGCTCCTCCACGTACCACGCCCGGCGCACCTGCCCCTTCGCGTACACTGCGCACAACCGAACTGTACGACCGTCTTACCCAAGCAGACTTGTTGCAAGAGGTCGTGCCTGGTGAACAGATAGATCCCGAGACGGCATGTACGCTCGTACACATCACCGCCGATAGCCGTGCCGTGCGTCCCGGCGCATGCTTTGTCGCTGTTTCTGGACATACCACCGATGGGCACGACTATATTTCCGATGCGATTGAGCACGGAGCGGTTCTGGTGATTGCCGAGCGGCTCCCGGAACAGGCCCGCTCCCGGTTCCCGCAGGTTCGTTTTGTGCGTGTATCCGATGCGCGCAAGGCGCTCGGACATGCCGCCGCCGCATACTATGACGATCCTGCCCAGGAGCTTACCATGATTGGAGTCACGGGTACGAATGGAAAAACGACGACAGCCTATCTCACCTATCATGGTCTGCAGGCCACCGAAACGCCAGCCGGGCTTATCAGCACCATTGAGGTGCGTAGCCCAACGCTTTCAGTCAACGCAGACCTGACCACGCCGGGCGCCATTGACTTACAGCGCACGCTTCGACGCATGGTTGATGACGGATGTACTGCCTGCGTGATGGAGGTCTCCTCACATGCGCTCGACCAAGCGCGAACGGTGCCCGTCGCCTATGATGTGGCTATCTTCACCAACCTGACTGCCGATCATCTCGATTACCACGGTAGTACCGCCGCGTACCGTGCTGCCAAAAAGCAACTCTTCGACGGATGCCCGCCCGATGCCACCGCGCTCTACAATGCCGACGATGAGGCCGGGTCCGAGATGGTGGCAACGACCCGCGCCCAGCCCGTATCGTACGGCACGGATCCTGCTGCCGATATTCGCATCCGCAACATGAAGGTGACCTTGCGTGGCCTTTCGATGGAGCTCGACGGCCATCCTGCTTCGTTTCGTGTAACGGGCCGGTTTAACGCGTACAATTTGGCAGCGGCGTACGGAGCGTTACGCGCCACCGGCGTTGATGCCGATCAGGCGAGGCAGGCCCTCGTACAGGCTGACCCCGTGCCGGGCCGCTTTGAGCGGCTTCCACTTGACATTGGCCCCACCGTCATTGTTGATTACGCGCATACCCCCGATGCGTTAGAGTCGATCTTGCAATCCTTGCGTCCGCTTACACCCTCCAGCGGGCGCCTGTGGTGTGTGTTTGGGTGCGGTGGCGACCGCGATACCGGCAAGCGCCGTGTCATGGGCGCACTTGCCGAATCGTATGCCGACCGAGTCATTGTCACCAACGACAATCCACGCACCGAAGACCCGCAGGCGATCCTCAACGACATCCGGCGTGGTATGAGTCGGCCTGCCGAGGCCCAATGGATTCCCAATCGCAAGACGGCCATCCATACAGCGGCGCAGCAGGCTGGATCGAATGATGTGGTGCTCATCGCTGGAAAAGGCCACGAAACGTATCAAATCATTGGAACCGATCGCCACGCTTTCGACGATCGAGCTGTGGCAAGGCAGTACTTTTTAGAGTACCACGATACGAATTTTCACGAGACTCCTTAACTGCGTTTCGCGCGACTTCAGGCCGTTTTCAGGAAGCCGCGTATACTACTCCCCACCCGCTTGTGCATGCTCTACGAACTGCTTACCCTCATACACGACACCCTCGATCCGCCCGGCTTTCAGGTCTTTCAGTTTATAACTGTACGAGCGTCGCTTGCGGCGCTCACGGCATTGCTCATTGCGCTGTTTGCAGGCCGCCGCATCATCGAGTGGCTTAAGCGACAGCAGCTTGGCGAGCAGGTGCGTACCGGCAAGGAAGCCGGCGCCATTGATCATACGCACAAAGCAGGTACGCCCACCATGGGAGGCGTCATCATTCTGCTGGCCCTGCTGGGCAGTGTATTGCTATGGGGCGATTTGCGGGAGCCGTACGTGTGGGTGGCCATCATTGCAACCGCATGGATGGGGGCTGTTGGCTTTGCTGACGATTACATCAAAACGGTTCGCAAACAGAAAGACGGGTTGCCAGCGTCTGTCAAGCTCGGCGGACAAATCAGTATTGGCATGCTGGTGGGAGCTGTACTCTATTTTATGCCAGCCCTTTCTGATTATAACAGCCTAACGCATCTCCCGTTTGTGCCCGAAGGTACACTCGACTATTATTTCTTCCGCGACTGGGTTGGGAGCGTTGACCTGGGATGGATTGTCTACATTCCCATCGCGGTATTTATTATGACGGCCTGCTCCAATGCGGTGAACCTGACCGATGGCCTCGATGGCCTCACTGCAGGCGTTACCGCGTTCGTCTCACTCGGACTGCTGGCGCTGGTTTACATTACGGGGAATATCAACCTCGCGTCGTTTCTAAACGTCATGCATCTGCCTGGTACCGGAGAGCTTACCGTCTTTTGTGCTTCAATGGCCGCGGCATGTTTTGGCTTTTTGTGGTACAACGGATACCCTGCCTCCGTCTTTATGGGCGATACAGGAGCTCTTGCCTTAGGGGCAGCGGTCGGGGCGCTTACGCTTATGGTACGTAAAGAACTGTTGCTTCCGTTACTTGGCATCGTCTACCTGGCCGAGGCGCTGTCGGTTATCATCCAAACCAGCTATTTTAAGTACACACGCCGCACCACCGGCACCGGCCAACGCGTGTTTCGGATGGCGCCCTTGCATCATCATTATGAGGCGCAAGGCACCCACGAGGCCAAAATCGTGACCCGCTTTTGGATCGTTACTGCGCTCACCGTTATTGCTGCGCTGCTCACCCTTCGTATCCGCTAACGCCGAATCACCATGACGCCTTCCGATGTCGCCCAGCAGTCGGTCACCGTAGTTGGTGGCGCCCGCAGCGGACGTGCGGTAGCCACGCTCCTGGCACAGGCCGATGCGCGCGTGTTTCTGACCGAACACGGGCCACCGCCCAACGGACTCGCTGACGCCATGGAGACGTACAACATTCCGTACGAGGTTAACGGCCACACCGACCGAGCGCTACAGGCCGACCTGATCGTGGTGAGCCCTGGCGTACCTACCACCGCCCCTTTGATACAAACCGCATTAGATCAGGGGCTTCCAGTGGTGTCTGAAATAGAAGTGGCCTTCTGGTTTTGCGAGGCGCCGATCATTGCCATTACGGGTACAAACGGAAAGACCACCACCACAGGCCTCGTGGCCCATGTGCTCAGAAAAGCCGAGTCGCACGACCCCGACCGCCGCGTTATTGTGGCGGGAAACGTCGGCGTCGCGTTTTCAGAGCATGCAGCAACAGCAGGCCCCAACGATGTGGTGGTGCTCGAAGTCTCCAGCTTCCAACTCGACCACGTGGATACGTTTCGCCCACGCGTAAGCATTCTGTTGAACATTACCCCCGACCATTTGAATCGGTATGGGGACGATGTGGAGGCGTACGCAGCAAGCAAAGCGCGCATCATGGCTCAGCAAGCAGCAGGCGATACCATTGTGTACAACGCTGACGATGTCCGCACGCGTCGTGCTATTACAAGTCAGGCCTCCGCCGAAGCATCGGTGTGGGCCATGAGCCAGCAGCGTGCGGTCGTGCCCGGCATCTATCAACGGGAGGAGGCGTTGTGGATGCACACGCCCTCGCTGGATGAAGCGCTCATGTCCATCCACGAGGTCTCGCTACCCGGGCCGCACAATCGCTACAATGCGATGGCCGCCGCCTTGGCAGCACATGCCATGGAAGCGCCACTCGATGCAATCCGAACCGGATTGTCTACGTTTGAAGCGGTACCACATCGACTTGAGCCGGTGCGCACCGTAGATAACGTACGCTTTGTGAACGACTCCAAAGCCACCAACGTAGATGCGTTACGCTATGCGTTGCAAAGCTTCAATACGCCCATTGTACTCATTGCGGGTGGACGAGACAAGGGCAACGACTACGAACCACTCCAGCCGCTCGTCCGCGATCGGGTTCGGGCGGTTATTGCGATAGGCGAGAGCGCCAACACGGTGCATAGCCAATTGGGCGTTCATGCTGCCGAGCAGTGCAAGGCGAACACGATGGAAGACGCCATCCAGGCGGCACGTGCATGTGCACACCCGGGCGATGTTGTACTGCTGAGCCCTGCGTGCTCTTCTTTTGATATGTACACCAATTACAAAGAGCGCGGCGACGTTTTTCGGCGACTGGTACAGGCGATATAGCCTCTTACAGTCGCATTTCGCTTGTGCTTTCTTATCCACCTGCTTTACCCACGCCTGCCGTGAAGAGACTGCTTCGCTTTGTAAAAGACCGGTTTTACGCGCTTCCTCCAGCCGATAAGTACGTAACGTGGATTGTGCTTGTACTGGCCGGGGTGGGCGTGGTGTCTGTGTACAGTTCTATCACGTTCTTTGCTGAAGCCCGTTCGGGCGGCAACACTGAGCTTTTTCTGGTGCGCCACGTAACACGTGTTGGACTGGCCCTGGCCGCTATGTTTGTTGTAAGCTGTGTGGATTACCGGGTGCTGGCCCGATATAGCAAAATAGCACTTGTTGGATCGCTCATTTTACTGGTCGTTGTAAAAGGAACAGGCATGGTCACCGAGGGCCCAAGCCGTTGGCTCACGTTTCGCGGCTTCGGGTTTCAACCGTCCGACCTTGCTCGCATGTCGCTGGTCCTGTACGTGGGCGTAATGCTCACCCAAAAGCAGGAGTACATCAAAAGCTTTAGTCGATCGTTTTTGCCGATTCTGTTTTGGGTGGGCATCACCGTGCTTCTGGTTGGGCTTGACGACCTTTCCACGTCGTCGGTCATGATTATGGCTGTGCTCGTTATGTGCTTCGTCGCCCGCGTAAGTACGCTTCAAATTGGCGGACTTGGCATGCTGGGGGTTGCGCTGGCATTAGGACTTATTATGGCCGAGCCGCACCGCGCCGCACGCGTGGAGTCGTTTGTGGGAACGAACATCTTTGCGGCGACCGATGCCGAGTACGTGCTCGACCGGCAAGGTGAAGGGTATCAGGCCGATCAGGCTCGCATTGCCTTTGCAATGGGTGGGTTCACGGGCGTCGGGCCTGGAAAAAGCATTCAGCGGGACTTTTTGCCGACGCCCTACAATGACTTCATTTTTGCGATCGTTGCCGAAGAGTATGGGCTCATAGGAGCGTTGCTGCTGCTCATCGGGTTTTGTGTGCTGCTCTTTCGAGGCTTCATGCGCATCGCGCGCGACGCCCCCGACCCACTCGGCTCGTTTCTTGCTGTTGGGTTCACCACGCTCATCGTGCTCTACGGCTTCATTCATGCCGGCGTATCGTGCGGGCTGCTTCCGGTAACGGGATTGCCCATGCCGTTTGTGTCGTATGGCGGAACCTCAATGCTGGCGAATGGCATCATGGTGGGCATTCTGCTCAATATCTCACGTCAAACCCAGAAGTCGTCATGAGCACTCGTCCTCCTCGCATTCTAATGGCTGGCGGCGGAACGGGCGGCCATGTCTATCCAGCTATTGCCATTGCCGATGCGCTGCGTACGCTGCATCCTGAAACGGTTGTTGTGTTTGCTGGCACGCGCGATCGGTTGGAGGCGCGGGCCGTTCCGGATGCGGGATATGCGCTGCACCCCATTACGGTAAGCGGGTTTCAGCGCGCCTGGACATTAGACAATCTGATGTTTCCTCTCAAATTGGTAAAAGGGCTGGTGCAAAGCTGGCGTCTCATTGGGGCACTCGATCCGGATGTCGTAGTCGGTACAGGTGGATATGTGGCGGGTCCTGTGGGGCTCGCTGCGTGGCTGCGCGGCGTACCGCTGGTTATCCAAGAGCAAAATGCGTATGTGGGCGTCACCAACCGATTGCTCAGCCCGCTGGCTACCTCCATTCATGTCGCTTTTCCTGAAGCGGCTGCCCGGATGCCCGAAACGCGCACCCATCAAAGTGGCAATCCGGTCCGCGAGTCGCTTCTCAAGGGCAATCGCGGTACCATTCGGTCTATGTACGACATTCCCTCGCACGCTACCGTACTTCTCATAACCGGTGGGTCACTGGGCAGTGCAGCATTGAACAATGCGTTGCAGGCCCATTGTCATGCGCTGCTGAAGGCACACCCACACCTGCACGTGTGGTGGCAAACGGGGCGCCGCTACTACGATGATGTGGCGATTGCCGTGGATGGCCACCCCCGCTTACGCCTCATGGAATATATCGACCGGATGGACCATGCGTATGCGGTGGCCGATCTGGCGCTCTGTCGTGCTGGCGCCCTTACCTGTAGCGAGTTGCTGGCAACTGGCACCCCGTCGGTGCTTGTCCCCTCTCCAAACGTTGTGGCAGACCATCAGACGAAAAATGCGAACAGCCTGGCCGACGCCGGAGCTGCACGGGTGCTTCCCGAGGCCGACGTGCCAGCGCGCTTGCCTGAACTGTTAGGCACGCTGTTGAGTACGCCTTCTACACGCCACCAGATGGCCGATGCAGCGCGGGCCCATGCCTTGCCCCACGCTGCCACCACCATTGCCCGCGATGTGCTGCATCACGCATCTGTTTCTGTATCCACCGCTGCATCCACCCCCTCATGACCACTCCCCGACGACAACCGGCCCTCGGACGCATTCGCCATGTTCACATGGTGGGCATCGGAGGCATTGGAATGAGTTCCATTGCCGAAGTGCTTATCAGCCGTGGCTATCGCGTTACCGGCTCTGATCTGAAAGAGAGCGATGTAACGCACCATCTCGAAGACATTGGGGCCACCATTGCGATTGGACACGACGCCGACCATGTGGGCGATGCTGACGTGGTGGTCTACTCCTCCGCCATCGATCCAACCGAGAATCCTGAAACAAAAGCTGCCGAAGAACGCCGTATCTCGCTGATTCCCCGAGCAGAAATGCTTGGCGAACTGATGCGGATGAAGTTTGGGGTTGGCATTGCAGGTACGCATGGGAAAACGACCACCACGTCTATGGTTGGGCTCGTTACCACCGAAGGGGCCTTCGACCCCACCATAATTGTAGGCGGTAAGGTGGCTGTCTTCGGCTCTAACGCGGTGGCTGGTGAGGGCGACATCATCGTTATTGAGGCTGACGAATACGACCGCACGTTCCTACGCCTTACACCGTCGCTTGCCGTCATTACCAGCATCGACGAGGATCATCTCGACATTTACGACGATCTCGACGACATCAAAGACGCGTTCGTGCAGTATGCCAATAGCGTGCCCTTCTTTGGAGCGGCGATCATTTGCCTCGACGACCCCGATGTGCAGTCGATCGTAGGACGCATTGAGCGGCGTGTTATTACCTACGGTACTACGCGACAGGCCACCATTCGCGCGGAAGATATCGTGCCCGATGGGCTCAGTACGCATTTCACCGTACTGCACGGTACGAAGAAGTTGGGGCGTGTTACACTACCAGTGCCCGGGCTGTATAACGTCCGCAATGCGCTTGCCGCTATTGCCGTTGGATACGAACTGGATATTCCGTTCGAGCATATAAAAGAGGGATTAGGGCGGTTCTCGGGGGTGCAGCGCCGCTTTCAAGAAATTGACACGGTGAACGGTATTACCGTGATTGATGACTATGCGCATCACCCCACAGCACTGCGCGGCACACTCGACGCGGCCAGTCAGGGCTTCCCCGAGCGTCGTCTCGTAGCCGTTTTTCAGCCCCATCTGTACTCACGAACGCGCGATATGCTCGACGATTTTGCGCGCTCATTTTTTAATGCTGATGTGCTGGTTGTAACTGATGTGTATGGAGCCCGCGAAACGCCAATAGATGGCGTGAGCGGCGCCACACTGGCCGACCGGGCTGCCGAGTTTGGACATCGGACTGTGCAGTGGGTGCCTGCTCTCGACGACCTACCAGAGCGGCTTGTTGACATAACCCAGCCCGAGGATGTTGTTATGATGCTGGGGGCCGGTGACATCTGGCGAGCCAGCCGAGCCTTCGTAGATCAACTGAAAACCCACTATGCCGTATCCTCTGACGTAGAACCTACTGCCTCATGAAGCGGTCTACGTATGCATCAGGGGCATCCGGCGCACCTGAATCGAATGATAACAAACAACCGACCGCCTTGGGGTTGTTGGTTCGTAGTCGACGCCTTGTAGGAGCAGGGCTCGTTCTCATTATTGTACTCTTAGGTGTTCGTTGGTACACGGGAACGGCCCACACACCCATCGTTACAGGCACACAGGTACTGGCTCCCGATTCGGTGATTGCGCGTGTGCATGTTGACCCCGAACAACCGTTGCGATCAATAGATACGGAGACGGTAACACATCAGATTGAACACCACCCTTGGATTAAAACAGCCACGGTACGTGCCCAACGATTTCGAAACCGTCTTGCGTTGCATATAGAAGAGCGCACCCCGGTGGGACGCGTTGTAGACGATGCAGGCCAGCTTGATTTCTATCTGGATGCATACGGCTACGCCATGCCCCCCCGCGCCGATACAACCTTCGATGCGCCAAGCGTGCATGACGAAACACTTACGTACCAAGAGGTTGATGCCGTTGCGAACGATGATCTACAGGCCATGCTTCAGGCCCTTGCCCAATCGGAAATGACAGCCGACAAAATTTCTGAAGTACATGTGGATCCCAACCATACCATCCACCTGTATGTAACGCATCCTTCAGGACATTCTGTTGCGGTGCGGTTTGGAGAAAACGAGTATTCGAAAAAACTGCGCCACCTCGAAATGTTTTACGATCACGTACTGGAATCGACGACGGACTCTATCGGCACCATTGATCTGCGGTTTCGGGAGCAGATAGTTACGCAGCCCTAACCCAACCAGGCATCCAAACGTACACACGTATCTCTTAACGACCGATCATATTTCATCATGGATGGACATATCGTAGTAGGGGTAGACATTGGAACGACCAAGGTGTGCGCCGTTGTGGCCGCCGAAGACGACCTAGGGCGGGTTAACATTCTTGGTATGGGCACGGCCCCTTCCGATGGACTCAATCGCGGGGTCGTTGTAAACATTGACCGAACGGTGGAGGCTGTTGGACAAGCCATTGCAGAGGCCGAGCGTGCTGCCGGTGTCGAAGTGCACAGCGTTATCGTTGGCATTGCAGGAGATCATGTCCAGAGCTTTCGAAGTCGTGGGGTGGTCACCATCCGCCATGGCGAAATTACCGAGCAAGATGTGCAGCGCTTGCTCGAAGATACTATGCAGGTGGCTATGCCGAGCGACCGTGAGATCCTGCACGTCATCCCACAAGAGTTTATTGTGGATGGCCAAGACGGCGTTGCCGACCCGGTAGGAATGAGCGGGGTACGATTAGAAGGCCATGTGCATATTATCACTGGACTTGTGTCCGCCGCCAAAAATATTTACCGATGCATAGATAAAGCAGGGTTCGAGGTTGCTGATATTGTGTTAGAGCCGCTGGCATCTTCGTTTGCAGTCCTTCATGATGATGAAAAAGAAGTCGGGGTGGCCCTCATTGATATTGGTGGTGGCACAACCGATATCGCGGTTTTCGAAGACCACACGATTCGCCATACTGAAGTCATTGCAGTGGCTGGAACGAAGGTAACCGATGACATTCGCAAAGGCGTAAGCGTGATGCGGGAGCAAGCAGAGCAATTGAAGCGACAGTTTGGCACGGCGTTAGTTGACTTTGCAGATCCGAGCGAACAAATCGAAATTCCAGGTATTGGGGGGCGGCCCGAAAAAACGATTGGCCGCGACACGCTCGCGCAGGTCATTCAGCCACGTATGGAGGAAATTCTGGAAATTGCAGCAATAGAAATAAAGCGTAGCGGGTATGGACGCCACCTTGGAGTGGGATGTGTGCTTACTGGAGGCGGATCACTGATTCCGGGGACCGCCGAGTTGGCTGCCGAGGTACTCGGCATGGAAGCGCGCATCGGGCGTCCCATGGGACTTGGAGGCGGACTTGTTGAAGAGGTGAGCGATCCTAAATTTGCTACTGGCGTCGGACTGGTACTGTATGGCATGCGTCCTGAAATCATGGGAGGGACGACGTTAAATGAAGACGTAGCCACTCGCAAAAATGGAAAAACAGAAGGCCAAACGCTTATGGAACGTCTAGCCGACCGCATGAAGTCATGGTTCGATGAACTTTAAACCAACCAGAGGCCACTAAGAGCTTCTGTGCGCCTTGTACTTTGATGGAACACATTTTGTGAGGCTGGTGAGTCGTGCATATATCTTGAAGAAATATGCAAAGCCCCTTTCTTATTTGCATTTTGTATCCTATGTTAAAGCGTGTAGTTGAGAAGTAGCGCTACAGTACCACCCATTGTGGGTTAAAACGACCGACAGTGTACGCCAAAAAGACCGAACACCACATCGACTGCACACATACATTAAGGTAACAGTGCATTGCTTTTGCGCGAAACTGCTCATTTCGCGATGTGCACTTGGCTCTGTATTTGTATCTAATCTGGAGGGATTATGGAAGACAGTGAAAAAAGCATCAGCTCGCGCTTCTCTTTTGACGATGCCGCGAACGAGGAGGCTCAGATCTGTGTCGTCGGGGTTGGCGGCGGAGGAGGAAATGCCATCAACAACATGGTGCGCACAGGAATTCGCGGGGGCGTCGAGTTTGTCGCTGTAAATACCGATGCGCAGGCACTTGCCGAAAACAAAGCCCCACAGAAAATACAAGCAGGGCGCACGCTCACCAAAGGGCTTGGAGCTGGAGCGCGTCCTAGCGTGGGAGCCGAGGCTGTGGAAGAGAATAACCACGAAATCGAGCAAGCGCTTGAAGGCTATGATATGGTCTTCATTACAGCTGGAATGGGCGGCGGTACAGGCACCGGAGGAGCTCCTGTTATTGCCTCTATCGCCCAAAGCATGGACATCCTCACCGTTGCCATTGTTACGAAGCCATTTTCGTGCGAAGGAAAACGACGCATGAAGACCGCTGAGGAAGGCATTGAGCTACTCCGCGAAAACGTGGATACGCTTATTGTTATCCCCAACGAACGGCTGCTTGATATTGCAGACGATGACACGAGCCTGATTGAGGCCTTTGCTAAAGCGGATGAGGTGCTCTACAATGCCACGCGTGGCATTAGTGACCTTATTACGGTTCATGGTATTGTGAACCTTGACTTTGCTGATGTGAAGACCACCATGGAAGATGGTGGCACTGCGCTAATGGGCTCGGCTACGGCCAGCGGCAGCGATCGAGCCGAAAAAGCTGCCATACAGGCCATCAGCAGTCCATTGTTAGACGGACTTAATATCGCAGGGGCAACGAATGTGCTGGTCAACATTACGTCAGGGCGTTCGCTGACAATCCAAGAAACCACAACGGCTACGAACATCATCAAGGACGAAGCCGGTGATGACGTTGAAGTTATTCTGGGTACAGTCGTTGATGAAGAGCATCAGGAAGATTTCCGTGTAACAGTTATAGCTACAGGGTTTGACAAAGGGGAATCTGTTGAAGAAGAGCAAAACCGTTCGGCTCCCGAAGAGTCACAACAGCGTCGCGGAGGCGTGCGACGTACTGTTCCAATAGACGGACAAGGTCCGTACGACTACAAAGGGGAGCAAAGCCTGCGTACGCTAGATACGCCTGCATATGAGCGACGCCAGGCTCGATCAAACAACGATACGTCTTCCGAAAAGAACCAAAGGGACAACGATCAACAAAATCGATCGTCGGGAGAAACGTCGGGCGACCGTTCGCAAGAGCCACGGATTCGCCGGCTAGGAGCAGATGATTTAAACGATCGCAAGGATCGTGACAATCGAGCCCGGAAAGATGACTCGGATACTCCAGCGTTTCTTCGCAAGATGATGGACTGAGCCGTGCTGAATTCGTAATTCTATGAGAGCGTGATATAGTTGTCTTTCCGATATTCAGTTGTCTCGGGGTGCCCAGAAGGCCGAACTTTAGTACAGGGATGTCAAGAGATAGACGATGACTTTGCTTGGCATCGCTGGGCACGCCTTTCTTTGGTGCGGTAGAGCACAATAGCATCTACATTGTTTCATTTTTCTCCCCACCTTAAGAGGGCCCTCCAGAGCCCCGCCACGGCATTGCTAAGCAATGCTGGACGACTTGAGCACCGTCCTTTTCGTGGTTTTTGCGCGGATCAACGAGAGGCCGTTTGGTTTCTACGTCCGCTGTGTTAACAAGAAAGCGCCACGCTGCCCTCCATCAGGAGAAACGCGTGGCGCTTTCTGTTTGATATCGGTTTG
>CAZZCI010000023.1:14867-16457 GCA_964653015.1 uncultured Rhodothermales bacterium | reverse complement strand
TGGATATGGAAAGGCCTCATCAAATGACAACGCGGCATCCCGATGGGTGCCCACAGAAAGCCCCATATTGTCGTTGCCTGCTTCGTCGTAAAACGCGTTGACGCGCAGAAGAGGCGCATCGAAGCCCGATGTGTCGACATAGTAGGATGTGCGCGGTGCCTCTAAAAGATTGGTTGGGAGCACGGCTAACACATCCCACAAGTAGGACTCAGTAGCCGATTCTGTGTAGCGCTTGGCAGCTCGGTCAAAAGCTTCGAAATCAAGTGCTTGTGTTGCTTCACGAAGCACTTCGGACGAGGTAGCCTCGGTTTCGGCTTGCCATGCTACCACGGCTGTTCCGCCAAGAGGCACAACAAGGGTGGCGTGCTCGGAGGGCGGGTGGTCTGTGTCTTCGTAAAACAGAGCTGGCAGATCTTCTTCAACCGCGCCCTCGTAGACCGTCCGCTCATCCAGCGTTTTTGTTGAGAGATCCTCAGGCGTTCGAACAAGCGACTGTAGCGCCAGAGCCGCAGCATCAGCATGTTCAAAGAGCTGGTCGAAACCGTCGTGCGTGGCATACCAGTGCACGGTTACGTCGGCTCCGCTCCCATGCGTATAGGTGGCTCGGATTTGCTGTGTTGGGATGTACCCCAACGGGTCCACGCGATGACCGCGTCCGGCAAAGCCCGACCCAAGGTTAAGCTCAGTTCGCTCCAGGTCGCCTAACGTTTCCGGAAAGAGCGCCTCGCCCTGTGCCTTCTCCATGCGAAACTGAGCGTGCGCATCTACGGTGCCGCCCACCAAAAGAAGCCATACAAAAAGAATCGATACGGTGCGCATGAGCCATCAAGACAAGTTGGTTCGCAAGCCATCAACACGTCTAATACGCTATGTCTGCGTACAGGTTGAGGTTGGGTGTCGCTACGCGCCGCCGAGCGCACTCTACCCTGCGCGATCTTACAATGCATCGCGACGGCCTTCCTGGATCTCGCCGTCACCGTCTGCAGCGTCATCAAGCACCTCGTCTTCGATCTCCTGATCGAGCAGCACCGGGTTCTCGGTCTGCTCGTCTTCGGGCTCTTTCACCATGAGCCAGGCCACCGCGGAAAAGCCGACTGTAGCTGCACAGATGATAAACAACAGGCCCTTGTCGTCTACGGCTTCCACGGCCTCGCCCACTCCAAAGCTGGCCACCAGCTGGGGAAGCACCACCGACAGGTTAAAGAGCCCCATGTAGAGTCCCATCTTGTCCTGGTCGATTTTTTGCGACATGATGGCAAACGGCAGGCTAATCGTGGAGGCCCACCCAATGCCCACAACCGCCATCCACAGATAAATGGCCCAGGGCGAAAACCCAAACGCCAGAATGCCCACGTATCCAGCTGCGGTGCAAGCCAACGCCACGGCGTGCACTTTTACCCGTCCAAACTTGTTGGCCAGCGGCTCTAACGCCAGCACAGGCAGGATGGCCGCGACGAGGTTTAGCGAAAAGAAGCTCCAATTCACGACGGTACCCAACTCATCGTCGCTCATCCCCGGCAGTCGGAAGTCAAGGGCGGCGAACAGATAGATGAACATCGATTGGATGCCAATCCACGTAAATGAGTGCGC
>CAZZCI010000023.1:13021-14767 GCA_964653015.1 uncultured Rhodothermales bacterium | reverse complement strand
GGGCCTCGGCAATAAAGAAGACCGTAATCGCCAGAAGCACGCCCTCAAAGTAGTATCCAGCAAACTCGAATCCCGTGAGCCGCATCACAATGGCATAGACGGCATAGACCAGGAAGCCCCACAGCGGACGAATGCCGTGGAGGATTTGCATAAGGCTAATGTCATCAAAGCTGCTGATGCTGGACGTGTCTTCGCCGCGCTCTGCGGCAAGCCGATCCAGTTCCTCTTCATCTTCGTCGTACTTGCCCAGGTACTTCGGTTCTTTTACGAAGAGCGGCGGAATCACCGAGAAGAAAAAGACGAGCCCGACGCCAAAGTACAGCAGCACAAAGTTGTCGAAGACGGCGCCGATGAGGTAGGCCAGCACGCCAAACGTACCCGACACGGTCTGCATCCAGGTGTACCCTTTGGTACGCTCGCGGCCCTCGGGCGTCACATCAGCAATGATTGATCGCGCCGGGTTAAACGAGAGGTTGATCGACAGATCGAGCGTCATCGACACGATGATGGCGATGCCGAGCACCCCGTCGAGCCCGAGTCCTTCTTGAATGACCCCGATGTTGGGCAGGGCCAGAATCATGAGCGAGGCCAGCACACCGCCAATTATGAGAAAGGGACGGCGGCGTCCGTTCCAGAACCACACTTTGTCGCTGATAATGCCAATGACCACCTGGCCAATGATCCCGGCGATGGGTCCGGTGGCCCATACAATGCCGATTTCGTCGATCTGCAGCCCGTACTGCGTACTCAAAATCCAGCTCAGCGCAGCAATTTGCACCGTGAGCGCAAACCCCATAGCTGTAGCCGGAAGCGCTAACAGCGCATAGAACGAGTTGGACAGGCGTTTTTGGATGTCAAGCATAAGACAAAAGTGGGTACGCAGGGAGTGAGCAATGCGTCAGGCGAAGGCAGGCAGCGGCTATCCCTCTACTGAAAGCACGCTGTGGAACGGAAGCGAATCGTCGAGGGCGGCACGGCCATCCAGAAAAGCCAGTTCGACCAGAAACGAGAATCCATGCAGGGTGGCGTTGCTGCGTTGAATCAGGCGCATGGTAGCGGCTGCTGTGCCGCCGGTGGCCAGAACATCGTCGTGGAGCAGCACACGATCTGCAGGAGTGAGGGCATCGACATGCATTTCAACGGTGTCGGTGCCGTACTCCAGGTCATACGTTTCGGTGTGCGTGCTGTGGGGGAGTTTGCCTTCCTTGCGCACGGGCACAAATCCAGCATTAAGTTCGCGCGCCAGAAGCGGTCCCAGAATAAACCCGCGGGCCTCCACGCCCACGACTTTGGTGATGTCGGCTTCTGTATAGGGTTCGACGAGTGCTGCTACCGCAGTGTCCAACAGTGTTGGATCGGAGAGGATGGGCGTGATGTCTTTGAACTGAATCCCGGGTTTGGGGAAATCCGGGATTGTCCGCAAGGCATGGGCAAGCACATCAGCAGAAGGCATGTGGGGCAGAGCAATCAGAACAAACGATGAACCACCCCAACGTATGGATAAGCAGGGCGTACGGATCCGTTACGTTCTGAGTACGTCTTTCACGGTCTGTGTGCGTCGGCGGGCTACGGGCAGTTCCGTGCCATCTTCAAGCCGCAGCCGGTACGTGCCCGACGACCACGGGATCAGCTCATATGCCTCATCCAGATTTACAATGACAGAGCGGTGGATGCGTACAAATCGGTCATCCAGACGCTGCTCCAGTTCCTGCAGGGTAAACTCTGTTCGATAGCGCTTGTCCTCCA
>CAZZCI010000023.1:11675-12921 GCA_964653015.1 uncultured Rhodothermales bacterium | reverse complement strand
GCTGGTCGTGGCGCTCTTGCTGCAGCGCTTCCAGTCCATTGCGCGAGGCTGTGGGCGAAGCAGATTTGAGCCGCTGAAGCGTATCGTTTAGGCGCGTTAGCCTAACGGGCTTGGTGAGGTAATCTAGTGCGTGTACCTCAAATGCCTTGAGGGCGTATTCGTCGTAGGCTGTTACGAACACGATATGCGGACGCGGCTCCGCCAGCAGGTCCACCACATCGAACCCGTCGAGTACGGGCATCTGCACATCCAGAAAAACGACCTCGGGTTGCGTGTCGTGGATGAGGGGCACGGCTTTTTTGCCACTTCCTGCTTCGCCAACTATCGTAACATCGGCGTCAGCTTCATCAAGGAGCGACCGAAAGCGCTCGCGCGCTAGCGGCTCATCGTCGACCAGTATACAGCGCATAGCGTAGCGTATCCTTGTGTTAAACGGTTAGGTGGCAGAATTTTTGGGCAGGGTGAGCCTAACCCCCTGCGGTTCTATGTGGAGGTCTCCCTGTCCGTCTGCAAAGAGCGACAGTCGCTCGCGTACGTTGCTGAGTCCGGTACCGCGGGTGGACACGACCTCAGGGTCGGTGGTATCGAATCCGGGACCCGTGTCGGTAACACGAAGCGACCAGTGATCGCCCTCATCCCGGGCCTGGATGCGCACCTGGCAGCATTCGGTGGTTTGGCCGACGCCATGCTTCACGGCATTCTCGGCAAGGGGTTGCAGCGTCATGCTGGGTAGCTGCATGCGGCGCAGCCCGTCGTCGATCTGCACATCCACCTGGAGTCGTTCCTGAAAGCGCGCTTTTTCGATGGCCAGATAGCGCTGGGCGGCGTCGAGTTCGTCAGCTAAGCCGGCAGTGTCGTGCTCAGAGGCCTGTAGTGTGTACCGGAAGAGGTCGGCCAGGTCTTCGACCACGGTTTCTGCCTCCTTGGGACGTGTGCGAATCAACGCGGCTACCGTGTTGAAGGCGTTGAACAGGAAGTGCGGGTTCACTTGGGCTCGAAGCGCTTGAATCCGGGCATCATACGCCGCGGACTGTGCGGCTTGCATGCGCTGATAAAACTGGGCCATGTATGAAAAGCTGCTCCACAGCGCTGCCGTAATCACTGCCACCACTGCAATGACAAGAAGCACGGGGGCCGATACATGGAAGCTCTCCCCAAACAGCAAGCGGTTTACGCCTGTGGCCAGCGCGAACGAGCCCAACGTAGCGCCTACCTGCGCGGCCACATGCCCAACAACAGCACGATG
>CAZZCI010000023.1:4675-11575 GCA_964653015.1 uncultured Rhodothermales bacterium | reverse complement strand
CTTACCATTCCAGCTTGATGCCGCCTACGAAAAAGCGGCCCCAGTGCGTAAACTCCTCTACCTCGTTGATACGGTCGTTGTAGAGACGCTCGGAGACGTTGCGACGCCCGGTGGCATTCTGGATCTCGACATAGCTGGTAAGCGCCCCCCACGAGAAATTTTCGCGGCGGTCGATCCGCAGATCCAGGCGCAGGTAGTTGGGAAGGCGCTCTTCGTGTATCTGGTCGGTGTCGATGATGCCGCGCCCCATCGCTTCACTGGCTTCGATGTCGAACGGAGTGGTGGGCTGCCCGCTCATGTATCGTATCCGTACCGATCCGCCCAGAAGGCCAAGCACATCGCCGGCCTCCATCTCTCGGATGCCCACTGTAGCATCCAGCACATGGCGAATGTCAAAGCTTGATGGGCGCTGCACTTCGTCTAGCGGCGTATAGCGCGTATCACTAAGCGTAAACGACACCGTAGTGTAGAACACATCGGTAAGCCGCCGTTGCACGAACGCTTCGATGCCATGCGAGCGGGCCGTTCCCGAATCATCCAGCGCGCCAACGGAGAAAACCCCAAAGTCATCACCTTCGTTGATGGGGCTCATCATAGGACGGTCTTCAAAGACGGGCACCTGGCTATACGCTTTGCGATAGCCTTCGAGCGTAAGCTTCCAGGCGGGGCGCGGCTGCCACTCCAGACCCGCAACCCAGTGCGTGGCGCGTGTCGGACGCAGGTTCTGGGCGGTATCGGTTGTGCTGTACCAGACCAGTTCCGGCCACTGGTGATAGTGCCCCCATGCCGCCGTGGCCTCCACCTGATCAGTCAGGGACACACGGGCCGACAGACGGGGACTCAGCACCGTGGCGTGATCCGACAGCGAGAAGTGGTTGAGGCGAAGACCTCCGGTCAGCGTGAGCGGTCCCGCGTCTTGCTCCAGATGCACGTACGCATCATTTTGTGCAGGTGTGGTACGCTCGGTGACATCAATCTCGTCTCGCACCACCCCGGTGTTCAGTGTGTCAGCTCTACTGAACAGGTTGTGACGGTAATCAATCAGGCGTAGTGTTCCACCCGTCTGCAATGTGGTGGCATCTGCAAGGTCCCATACACTGGTGAAGCGGAGCGCCGTCGTAGTTTCGCGGCTGCGGTTGCGCGTTTCGAGTACATCGTCGGCATCGCGGACATCCGTGCGATAGGTTGTGGAGGCTGTAGATAAGCGCAGTGTCGTAACGCCGGAATCCCAGAACCGCTGCCACGCGAGTCCTCCAACGACCTGATTGCCCCCGTCTTCGATGTCGGTGTCTGCATCCCGGTCGTCGCTTTCGAGGTCGCGTTCGAAGTGAATGGAATGGTAGCCGCCGAGCCCAATGGCGGTGAGCCGATCTCGTGAGCTCAGATCTATCACCGCTTTGCCTTGCATACTCCCATACTGCGGCACTGCCGTCAGCCCAATTCCTGTCTGCACGAGGTCAAGATACGATCGGCGCGCCCCGACAAACCACGACCCTCTTGGTTCATCGTTTTCGTTGTGGAGAGGTAACGGCCCTTCGAGCGATCCACCGGCCCCGGCCATGGATACATCGGCGGAGCCCCCAAACGACTCGCGCGATCCCTCGCGCAGCCGAATGTCGAGTACGCTAGAAAGATACCCCCCGTACTGCGCTCCGAATCCGCCCGTATGGAAGGTGGCATCATCCAGAAAATCCGTATCCAGCATACTGATGGGTCCACCTGTGGCCCCCTGCGTTGCAAAGTGGTTAATGGTGGGCACTTCAAAGCCGTCAAGAAGCGTCATATTCTCTCGCGGAGAGCCACCGCGCACGATCAAGTCGTTCCGCTCGTCATCTCCAAACACAACGCCGGGCATCGACTGCATCACCCGCTGAATATCGGTGGCCGCACCTGGAGCTCGGCGAATCTCTTCAGCCCGCAAACCGCGTACCGAGGTGGGCGTGCTCGCAACCGATGAGAAATAGTCTGCCTCAACAGTCACCTCGTCCTCTTCAATCGCTTCGGGAGTC
The DNA here is from genome assembly GCA_964653015.1 of uncultured Rhodothermales bacterium. GTDB lineage: Bacteria > Bacteroidota > Rhodothermia > Rhodothermales > Salinibacteraceae > Longimonas. The sequence goes on along the minus strand of CAZZCI010000023.1, from coordinate 9,566 downwards.
AGGCGAGCCGTGAGTTCAGCCGGACGCCCGCTTGTCACGACCACCGATGTGTATACGTCGGTACGATAGCCCATCATCGAGACTCGCACCGTGTGCGTACCCACCGGTAGACTATCGATTGTAAAGCGTCCGTTGGCATCGGTGGCTGCTCCCCGCTCCAGATCCGGTAGATACACGTTTGCTCCTACCAAGGGGCGTTCTGACTGCGTATCTACAGTCCGACCCGTGAGCGTACCCGTATGCTCCGAGTCAGCGGACTGTCCATATACACAAGGCGGTGAGGCAACAAGAAAAAGAGTGAGTAGCCATGAGCGCATGCGGTAGAACATAACAACAGAAGGTTGATAACCCAGGTGTAATAATACGCCTCCAAACATAATCGCTGTCTACTCCGCCGTCTATCAAAACAGCGCCAGCGGTACGAGCACCGGATCAGCGGTCCGCATGCGGAGATGAACGGGACGCTCCGCATCCATATGTATCTACCCCTGGAACTGCCAAGTACACATTACCGTGTGTACGTGTGCTGCACCGTGTACATATATGCTGTGTTTATCCCTTTCTACTCGTTCGTATGTCTGACACGCCGACGGCCCCGATTCCCGTAACCCTGCTAGCTGGATTTCTGGGGGCGGGCAAAACGACGCTTTTGAACCGCTTGCTACGCTCCGACAGCGCCTCGCGCTTTGCGGTGCTCGTGAACGACTTCGGCGATCTGAATGTGGATGCCAACCTCGTGGCTGATCAGGAGGCCGATGTGCTGCGCCTAGAGGGCGGGTGCATCTGCTGCACCATGCAGTCAGGCCTCACGTCGGCAGCGATGTACCTCGTTGGTCGCGACACCCCGCCGGAGCACATCTTGATTGAGGCGAGTGGCATCTCCGACCCGATGCCCATCGCGGCGGGACTGATGGCGCCCGGACTGCAACGGCACCTGCGCCTCGATAGTGTTCTTACGGTGATTGATGCCGAGCGCGCGCCGTACCCCGATGGCCACGACGTGCAAGAGCTGGTGGCGTCTCAGATTAAGTCCGCCAACATCGTGCTGCTCAACAAGGTCGATCTTGTTGAGGACGATAAGATTGCCGATCTGCGCGCCTGGATCAAGGAGTGGACGCCCGGCGCACGCATCCTTGAAACCGAACATGCCGATGTGCCGATTCCGGTTCTGCTGGATGGGGCCGTCCCGCTGCCCTCGGTACACGAGGCCCATGCGAATGAAGATCACGGAGACAGCCACGAACAGGACGCGGATCATGCGCACGATGGCGGCGGCCCGCACGCACATGAACATCACGATCACAATTCTCACGCTCACCACCATGACCATGAGGCGTCATTTCGGCGGTGGACGTACCGGTCGGAGGTGCCCTTTACAAACTTAGACGATGTGCAACGCATGCTGCGCGGGCTGCCCGATACCGTGCTGCGCGTGAAAGGCTTTGTGGCCACCGAAGAAACGCGCCAGGAACGCATGCTGCTCCAGATGGCCGGGCGCCGTGCAGCCCTCACGTTCCGAGGCGCCTGGCCCGACACGCCACGCACCGCTTTGGTGGTGCTGAGCCTGTCTGATGGCCCCACCCCTGAGGCGCTGCAGACCCACTTTGACACGGCACTGGCGGGGGCGGCCTCGTTTACGGCGCAGCGCTAACATGTTGGATGGGCAGCGTCAGACCCACTGAACGGCTTTCAGCACGCCGAGAACAATGAGTAGCACGCCTGCTGCGGCGGTGAGGTAGTGGCGGAACGCATCGCCAATTCGGTATCCAGCGTACAACCCAATCCACGTAAATATCACGGAGAAGAGGCACATGGTTGTGGCGACGACGAGGGCATCTATCGTTCCCAATCCAAGACCAAACCCGATCAGTAGATTATCCAGGCTAAGCCCAGTAGCCAGTACAGCCAGGCCGGTCCACGTTGTGATGCGCTGGGCGATGGTTTCTTCCGGGGCAGCCTGCCGCATGCTGGTAACCAAGGTCCACCCGCCTAGGAGAATCAGCAGAAGCGCCCCAACCCATGCAATTTCTTGCTCAACCCACCGCGCGGTAGTCTGGCCCAGCGTGATGCCTAGAAGCGGTACGAAGAACTCGAAGAGGCCAAATACCACGATGATGCGCCACCGGCGCGCGTACTGCTTCAGGGCACCGAGTGCCAGTGCCACGGCCATGTTGTTCGCCGCAATTACGACCCCCAGGACGAACAATTCCAGAATGGGCATGGGCAATTTCGGCAGTTCAGTGGAAAACGAATTGGCGCCCTTGTGAGATGTGCACGTTTCAAAAGTAAGTCCTTGTATATTCGGTTGTTATTTGGCCTAAAAAGGAGGGCTGCTATAACACACCAAGTTCAAGCGCGAGTCCGGTTAGCCCACCAAAGTAGACCAGGTAAAAGATTGCTGTTGCAGCGCGATGGATCATCCACTGCCCCGAAAAATCGCCGTGCGGACGTTTGTGACGCAGCGTACCAACGACGTCAATTATCAGATAGATTACGCTCAGGATCAGTGCCCATTGTACAACGCGCTCGGCTGCTGCAAGTAGCATAGCATGATCGATAGCAAGCGCGCTGCCTGTTAGTCCCACAACCGCCAGCCATTCGGCGCCGTGTCCGCCTCCTACAAACACGAAATGATCGCGTGGATTGTTTGCATAGCGATTCAGTACATCGACATATCGGTCGATTTGCATGGGCGCGATCCACTCGGCTGCGGGGGGACGCAGCGCCACATGTGGCGGCCATTGGAAAAGCATGATGCGCATTCCACTGCCGGGTATGCCGATAGCCCGCCCGGCTGCATAGTGGCCTGCTTCATGCACGGCAACAAGCGTGGCGATAACGACGGTATTCAGTGCAAAATCAACCATGCCGACTTCTTCGGCGCTGTTACAGATTGAGCGATGGATAGTGCTCTGTCACACCTGAATGTTAGGGGACGGGGACCGTGCCAAACTCTGTGTCCCAATTCCCTCCAAAAAACCTGTCATGGTGAGCGCAGCCGAACCATCTCCCCGACGCTCAGCAGGCTCTGATCGATCGAGCGGCCCTGTCCATTTCGAGGGAGATCTTTACTCACTGCGTTCGTCAGTCGCTGCGCTCGTGTCAGACTCCACACCTGCTAGACGCAGGTGCTCCGCTCAAGATGACAACATTAAAACGGGGTCGTTGTCCATCCAAAGATTGACCTGTGACACAGTACTAGCAGGGTAGCCCCCGAAATGAAACAGGTCCAGACACACCGGTCTGGACCTGGACGTGGGCTCTTATGCCCCGAGGGAGGCCATGTAGATAGCTGCCTTATCTAGCAAGCACGCGGGTGTAGTTTTCTTCGGCCTGCTCCCAATTGAGCACGTTCCAGAAGTTTTCGAGATAGTCACCGCGGCGGTTTTCGTACTCCAGGTAGTAGGCGTGTTCCCACACGTCAACCCCAATCACCGGGTACAGCCCAAGCTCCAGGGGCGTATCTTGATTTGCTGTTTGTACAAGCTCCAGATTCCCTTCGGCATCGGTGGCGAGCCAGCCCCAACCGCTTCCAAACACGCCTCCGGCAGTGCTATTGAACGCCTCCTTGAATGCATCCAGACTCTCAAAGGTCTCCGCCAGTGCCTCTTCGAGTGCGCCGTGCGGATGCGTGTCCTCCGCGGTAAGCAGCGGCCAGAACAGCGCATGGTTGTAATGCCCGCCGCCGTTGTTGCGAATGGCCGTGCGCACATCGTCGGGCAGGTTCTCCAGGTCGGCCAGTAACTCGCCCAACGTGTGCTGCTGAAGACGGTCGTGTCCTTCCAGGGCATTGTTGAGGTTGTTCACATACCCCTGGTGGTGGCGCCCATGATGCACTTGCATGGTTCGTTCGTCAATGTTGGGGGCAAGCGCCTCATGGTCGTAAGGCAGATCGGGCAACTCGTACGGGTACGTCAACGAGCCGGGACCCAGCGCAGCGCGAGCTGGATCTACAGGCCGTGCACCTGATCGTGAGGTGGCATTGGCCAGAAATTGCGGAATCACCATGCTCAGGCCGAACCCGCCAAGCAGCGAAGAAATAGCACGTCGTCTGTTAATCATAGCGCCAAGAAAGTATGTGATACAAGGGCAAACCTGTCCTTTGCATCTTTCGGAAACGTGTCGGTTCCCCGCTGTTCTTGACGATTATCCTTCGATTGGCCTTGAATCGAACGCAAGGGCGGCTAAAGGGTAGCGGACATGTCGGATTCGTTTTCGTTTTGTGTTTCTTATCGCCTATGCATCCTGCTCTGACCCATACCGACCATCGCCCGTGGCCGCTTCCTGATGCGCCGTGGACCTGGCGCCAACGCTGGTGCGATCTGCTGTTTGCCCACTGGAACGTGCCGGCGTCGTGGCTAACCCCGCTCATCCCCGACCCCCTACGCCTCGACACATATAACGGCACCGCCTGGTTAGGCGTTATCCCGTTTCGCATGGAGGGTGTGATGCGCCGCCCGCTGCCCGATCTGCCGTGGATCTCTGCGTTTCCCGAAATGAATGTGCGTACGTATGTAACGTACCAGGGCAAGCCCGGCGTGTGGTTTCTAAGCCTCGACGCGACGAACCTACTGGCTGTACTGGCCGCCCGATTGTTCTTTCATTTGCCCTACTACTGGGCATCGATGTCGCTCACCAAAGACGCACATGGTATTCAGTACGCCTCCACCCGTACAGATGCCCGGTTTCTGGGGCGCTACCGCCCAACCGGACCCGTGCAGCCCGCCGAGCCGGATACGCTCACCCATTGGCTTACCGAGCGCTACTGTCTGTACACCCAAATCCGCACCGGTGTCCTGATTCGCAACGAGGTGCATCACCCGCCGTGGCCGTTGCAGCCTGCCGAGTGCACCATTCAGATGAATACGATGCCGCAGTCGCACGGTCTGCC
>CAZZCI010000023.1:0-4575 GCA_964653015.1 uncultured Rhodothermales bacterium | reverse complement strand
ACTACGAAGGCACCGGACCGTACTGGTTGGGCCCTTGGGTACCCGGGGTAAAGATCAGAAACGCCTCAATTAAAATCACCAACACCCCCATACTGATCAGCGAGGCGCCAACAATCGGCACAGCAAACCAGCCCGACAGGTCCATGTCGTGCAGGCGCCGAATGGTAAGAAATACAGAGACAACGCCCCCCCCGACGACAGCCACAGCCGCGGCCAGAAATCCAAAGGGTAAAAATACCGATGCCAGGGCGCCTATCATCAAAATAAAAATGACGATGTTGTACATCAGATACTTCAGTCGTCCGATGCGTCCGCGCGGTGAAAGCAGGTCGGGGTTGGGCTCGTACTGCGGCTTGTTGACATGCGACGAGGGGGAGGCCTCGGATGCTGAATCAGAAGCCGAATTGGGTTCAGGGTCCGATTCTGAAGTGGGCGTCTCCTCTACACCGATCCCATGATCGGCATCGGCCCAGTGCCCATCGCCCACGCCCTGGCTGGCAGGGGGCGGCTCCTCGGGAGCTTCAGGAAAAAGTTCGGGCACATCGCCCGCAGGCGTCCACTGGTTGAGCTCTTCTGTCCATACAAAGTCATCGGGCGTCACAACCCCTTCGCGGACGCGCCGCCGAATCTCTCGATTCGTAAAGGGGCCCCGCCGATTGCCGTTTTCGCTGTAATACCACATGAATGAGAAGCGCTGCTAATGGAGGCGATGTGTTTACATGCTAACGTACATAGCGCATCCTCCAACTGCAAAGCCTTCGTGCACCGGCGGTCGACGATCTTTTGTGCGACCGCGCCTTGACATCTACCAAGGCAGTGTGTACGTTAGAGCAGAGCGAAGCTGGGAGTGCCCTATTGCTGTGTAACAAGCGCATAGGGCTGAGATGATCCCTCGAACTTGATCCGGTTTGTACCGGCGGAAGGAAGCTTCTTCACTACAGCCGGCTTGCTTTATAGCGGCTTGCTGATGCACCTCCGGCTTCGCTTGCTGCCTTTTTGTCTTTTTTGCAAGCACTTTTTGTCTTATGGCAACCTCTACCCTCGACCTTTCACTGGCCGATGTCTCCATCGACCGGGCTTATCACGTACCGCCGTTTGCACAAGCCTGCGTAGACGCAGCGGGCGACACCTGGGGCGCTTCGTTTGACCACCCATTCGTGCACGCACTGGCCGAAGGAAGCCTCGACGAAGAACGCTTTCGCTTCTACCAGATGCAAGATGCTCGGTACCTCGAATCGTTTTCGGATGCCGCAGCGATCCTCTCCACACGCTGCCCCGAGCCCGACGACAAACTCTGGTTCATTGATGCCGCCCGCATGGCGCTCGTCACCGAAGGCGAACTGCATGCCGGATACGGCGAACGCCTCAACTACGATGCCGGCGACATTGCCGCGCTCACCTGTACGCCTAACAACCGCGGCTACCAGGATCACATGATTAGCTGCGCCCAGCGCGGTACCCTCGTTGAAGCCGTAGGCGCCCTTACACCCTGCCCGTGGCTGTACATCGAAATTGGGCAACGGTTGGAGGCCGTACTTGGCGATGTCCCCACCGACCACCCCTACGCCGACTGGCTGGCTATGTATCGCGATCCCGCGTTTAACGCGTACATGGACGAGATTTTGGAGCGCCTCCAGCGCTTTGCCGATGCCGCCGATGCCGACGCACGCGATCGCGCTAAGACCGCCTTTCTAACCAGCATCCGCTACGAGTGGATGTTCTGGGAGCAGGCCTGGACCATGCAGGAGTGGCCCGTATAGCACGGCTCCCTGAACCCGCTCCCGCCTTGGGTCGTTCGCGCCGTACCTGTTGCCTCAAAACGCAAGCCGTTTTCCAACCGCTACGGTGCTGTGGCTCACGCTGACTCCTGGACGCCCCGGTCATTGTTTCTCGTTGCCGTAGGTAGCGTAGCTGCCTGTATGTTGGTGCCTTACGGCGAATGGCTGATCTATCCGTTCCAGCTGTTTGGCACGTTCATTCATGAAGCCGGTCATGCCCTCGCTGCGTTACTCACCGGCGGGCGCGTAGAAAGCTTTGTGGTGAATCTTGATACCAGCGGCTATGTGCGCTCCCGAGGCGGGTCGCGGCTTATTACCGTTTCTGCAGGATACCCGGCCTCGGCACTTGCCGGGGCTGCGCTGCTCTATGCAGGTACACGCCGCCGCTGGGCCGCCCCCACGCTTGTAGGCACTGCACTCACCACTCTTCTCATTACCGCCCTCTTTAGTGGATACGGCGCTTCATGGCTAGCCTTCGCCGCGTTTGTAGCCGGATGCGCCGCGCTGGGCTACGGACGCACACGAACCCGCTCTGGCCATCGCGGCCTGCCCTGGTACATACTGGGTCTATTCGCTATCGGAGGCGCCCTCGCGTACATGCTCGTCACAAGCGGACTCGTAGCCTGGGCCGTGGGACTTTCGATGGCTGCCGTCTTGCTGATCATCGCAATGTATGCCGCCCCGGTAATTCAGCACCTCACCGTGCTCTTTCTAGGCGCCCAACTCGCCCTGGACGGCTTACATAGCATCCAAACGCTGTTTTCGATGACGCGCATGGGGCACACCCACAACGACGCGGCCACCATGGCGCAACTCACGGGCATTCCAGCATCGGTGTGGGCCGTAGGATGGGGACTGCTAAGCCTGATCGTAATCGGCTGGGCCATTCTGCTGTTCTGGCGCACGCCTCACCCTGAAAAACCTACCTCCTCGACCCCGCACCTTCCTGAATGAGCAGAGTTTGTTTTGCAACGCCCAGTCTGTATGTTACAAACTCGTTTTGCTGATATATCTTACCCTACCTATGCGCTTACATTGGATGCGACGTCTTTCTGCTATTTTGTTGCTGGCCGCCCTATTGGTCTGGACCGGCTGCGAATCCGACACCCCTGATGCTCCTGATGAAACCGACGACCCCGACCCAGTTGTTGATGCCGACTTCGCCGCCTTCTGGTCCTACTTGTCTGACGACTGCGGGAGTGCCTACGAAGGTGTGGTCATTGAAAAGCCCGAAGGCGATGACCAGCTCTCGGAAGACGCCGAACTGGAGATGCACATCCGCGAATGCGATGACGAGGAGCTGCGTATCCCCCTACATGTGCTAGAGCCCGATGCCGACGAGTGGAATCGCTCGCGCACGTGGGTTCTGATGCCGCATGAGGAGGGGCTGGAGCTGCGCCACGACCATCGCTATCCGGATGGCGAGGAGGAAGAAACCAGCTGGTATGGCCAGGTAAGCTCCGATGCGGTCGATGAGTACACCGTTGAGTTTCTTGATCCAGAGACGCAAAGCGGCTGGCGCATCGAAATTGACCCTGGCGAGCGCTTCACCTACGGCACGTACAGCAACGACTCATGGGGCTACCGCCTTGACTTTGATCTGACGGAGCCAATTGATCCCCCTCCGGCCCCGTGGGGGTTTGAGGACGATGCCTGATCCTCTTCTTGTTCACGGGCTCTATATTCATACGCTTAATGCGTAGCCCACAGCAATCCACCAACAAGGAGCGCCCCGATGCCAATTCCAATCAGCAACTCACGCTGACCACGATTGGGTAAGGGGCGCCCCTGTTTACGGGCTGTTGGAAGAAACTCAAAGATCATCAGATACACCAGTGCACCGGCGGCAAAGCCAAGCCCGACCGGCAACAACTCTTCGGCCACGCTCACAAACAGATAGGCCCCTACGGCTCCGATCGGCTGCGGTACCCCCGAAAGAACGGCCCACCCCAATGCTTTTGTGCGCGATACGCCATGCGTAATGAGCGGCAAAGCAATGGCCAACCCCTCAGGAATATTGAGTACCGCCATGGCTATGGTCATCGAAACGGCCAACATAGGAAGCTCCAGCCCACCAAATGACACATCTGCTGTGTAGGGCAACTCCGCAAACGCAACCCCCACCGCCACTCCTTCGGGAATGCTGTGGATGAACATAGCGCCCACAACGAGCACAATCAGCCTATACTGGCGCGTGTTAAAAACCGCCGACGGGACCGGCTTATTTTGTAGGAGCCGATCGGCGGCGGCCATGAGCCCGGCGCCCAACGCAGCTCCTAGCGCCACTTCGTACACCGATCCGCTCTCCAGCCCTTCAAATACAACCACCCCGCTCATCATAACCATGAGGCCTATCGCCGTGCCCCACAACCCCACCATCCACCGAAGCGACACCGTGCGCGTCACGAAAAATGGGAGCACGCCCAGCCCGGTAGCAAGTCCAGTAAGGGCTCCTGCACCTCCCACAATGAGAAGGTCGGCCCACACCCATTCGGCTAATGGTGTCATAAAACGGACAAAACCAATTACTTCACAATACTCCGATTGGAGCCCCATCTTCGAACGGAGACGGGCTTACGTTTAAGCACCCGCTTACCAGAATAGACGTACGACTCCCTCTTGTTCAACTCCTTTCCGTTGAAGTACGTACACGTTGAAGTCCGTCGATTCCATTCTGTCCGTCATTGGTCGGCCTTTTCGCAATATATATGAACAGTTGTTTCCAAATAGCAATGATCCAATGCGCACATGTACGCTTATCCTGACGGGCAGTTTACTCTGCTTAATGAGTCTGTCA
>CAZZCI010000022.1:1994-16922 GCA_964653015.1 uncultured Rhodothermales bacterium | reverse complement strand
CTTGTTGCTGGTTTTCGGTGGCAATGGTGTTGAAGTAGATGGGCCCGACGTGTCCAGCCACCCGCACGCCGCGGGTGTTGCGCCAGGCGAGATCGGCGGCGCGCGGGTCCTCGCCCGCATGAGAAATTGGCCCGACGTAGCCGTCGTAGAGCGGGTCGAAGGTGACGCGGTAGCCGTCGCCGCTGGCGTGGATGAGGTTCTGTCCGTTCGGGTAGAGCGCGCTCCACTGCCGGTTCAGCCACCGGGCCCCGGGCGCGGGCTCTTCATGGCGCATCCGGTCGATCGTGCGTTGTTCAGTCGGGGAGAGGGGGGCGTGTGCCGCGAGCGAATCCAGCAGCACCTGGGCATGTTCGGCGCGGAGCGGGCGGTGAAAGGAGGGGGCCCCGGGTAGCACGCCGCGCGTTTGGTACCGGTCGATGAGAAGATGCAGGTCGCTGTTGATGAACGGCAGCCCGCTTTGCTGGGCCGTGGCCACAGACGCGTTCATCCAGAGGAGGCATCCAACGAGAGCGATGAGTCCGCAGCGGAGGAGGGCAGGCATGGGCGGGGTAAGTACGGCTGGATGCGAGACAACTGGTGGTGTACGCAAGGTACGGCACGCATCCGATAAAATACAGGTGGGAGGTTTGGAGGGGTGGAAGGATGGAGGGGGAAGGGCGAGTGTGTCGCGCCCCGGTATGTTGCTGGCATGTAACTATGTATCGGCCCCCCCGCCCTTCGGGCCCCCCTCCTTTCCGGCTGTGTCGGTAGGAGGGGAGTCTGTAGCGTGTGAACTATGCGTGGTATCGCAGAAGCCTGTCACGTCCACCTGCCTTCCATCACAAGTCATCCTGACGCCGCAGGCGGAAGGATCTTAGCACTCTCCCTGCAGACTTGGCAGGTCCGGTGTGCATGGCCCTCCGTGGCCCCTCCTACTTGCACTCTCATCGCTATCGCGCTTCGCAATTGCATGGCGACCGCCGAGCGTGGCTATGCGGTGGCTTCGGCGCTTTCGGGCGCTACGGGATCGTGCTCGGGCAGCCCTTCGCCTTCGGGACCGTCATTGTACTGTTCCCGAATGTTTGGATAGGCGGTTTGAAACATGTCGTTGACCTCTTCCACCTCACCGGTCTGATGCTCGGCGCGGGCTTTGTGTAGGCGGACGCAAGCCTTCCACACAGCACGGCGGAGGTTCCACTTGCGCACAGAGTATGCGGCACTCCGGCGCGTGCCGTCTCCCTCCAGCCAGCTAAGCTGTACGTACGGCTTGGCAGTTCCACTGCCGTCATCTTTCCAACAGAAGTTCAGTCCAATAACTCCTGTTTTCGAGCGGGCCTCAGCCGAGCGCTTCACAGGATCCATCGGATCGGGCAACTCCTCGACCAGCGTATCGCGGTACGCAATGGCCTTCTTGAGCGCATGCTGCTTTCCGCCGTAGCGCTTATCCGAAAAGTACTTCGTATGCTGCTTTTTTTGACGTTTGATTCGGACCTGCCATCCATGCGTCGGATGTCGATCTGGGTGATCGTCAGTCGGTTCGATGTCAATACGAAATATATTTTTGGGCTTATCGCTCATTGATGATTAATATTCGTGAACAGATTGTGCCAGTCAGAAAGTAAGAAAAATAGTTCCCCAAATCCAGCGGACTGCCAGGTGGGCTGCACTCCGTTGTGTGTGCGCCCGGTGCGCCCCCGCTTGCGAAGCGGTTTCAAAAGAGCAACCGAGCAAATCTCACTCTGGGTATATTCCTAACGTATTTGGGAGTCACCGTATAGGCAACAGCTATGCCGATGTTTGAATCACACCATATCGGGCTCATGCACTGGCATACGGTGGGACGTAACGGTGGGAAACGATCACAGTGTATCTGCACATATACCGCGCAGTGGATTTTTGATACACAATGTCAACCGACTAAAATAAAGAGCGGCGTGAAAAGTGCAATACCTATGTTGAAAAATGCTATGAGATGAAAGGCTCTTGCAATGAATAGTGTTCTTGTCTACGTAATTCGGTTGAATGCTTTGACCGAGTATGGGGAGGTGTTGAAAAGCGTATGTTGGGAGGATTTGTAGTTGACCTCGTAGAAATGTTACACATTCGTTTCCTCCGGGATTTGACAGAGCGGCTCCGCGAAGGAGCCGCTCCGCTCAAGATGACATCATTAAAACGGGGCATGTTGCAACCCGAAGGTTGACGCGACAAAGCACGTACGCCCTCGCGTTGGCCCCTGCGCGTCGATACGCTCATGGGGGCGTCCCAGCGTCTCGGTTACCTCACCTCCTCGCTCTGCGTATGGAGAACCAGGAGGTGAGACCCATGAGGATGAGCTACAGTAGGCCGCGGCTTTTTGTCCAATCGCGGAAGCCATCCACAAGCTGCTCGAACGAATCCATCACGAAGAGCTCGTCTTGCAGGTTGTAGACCTCGTAGTCTTTCTCAGTGATGTGAGCCGGATCGAAGGGGTGTTTCTTGACCTCATCCGAAAGCGCGTGTGTCACCTCTTCATTCGAGGAGACGATGCCTGCACCAAAGATCCGTGTGTCCCCATCTTCATCGAGCAGTCCGAACTCAACGGTAAACCAGTGGAAGCGCTCTAGGCGAGGGCGGTCGGCGCCTTCGGCATTGAGGGCGGCTTTTCCAAAGAGCTGGTAGAAGTCGGCAAAGTCCGGCTGCGTAAGCATGGGCATGTGGCCGAACATGTCGTGGAAGCAGTCTGGGGCCGGGGTGTAGTCGAGCTCGTCCCAGTCGCGCACGTAGTCGGTGGAGGGAAATTGGCGGTTGGCCAGCAGCGTGAAGAAGTCTTTTTCGTGGAGCAGTCCCGGAATGCGGGCGACCTCCCAGCCCGTTTGGTCATTCAGCTTGCGGCTTAGCGCGCTCAGCTTGGGGATGCGATTGGGAGTGATGTCGAGCACGTCCAGCCCACGCATATATGCGTTGCAGGCCCGAGCGGGGAGTTGCTCCAGCTGGCGTTCAACGAGCGTTCCCCAGATCTCATGGCGGTCGTCGTCGTAGTCTGGGTATTCAATGTCATCGCCGACGGGGGGAGGCTCTTCCAGGTTTTGAGGGATGCAGCGCGGATCGACCTCTTGGCCATCATCAGGCGCTTTTTCGTAGGCTGAGCGCTCGTCCGCAGGCGTGTCGGTAACGGGATCGGGAGAGGCGGTGTTGGAGTCCATAGTGGTATGGCCAATGTTGAGTGCACAGGACGATACGAACAGCGCGGGTCTGTGTGGAACCGCTTCCAGTCAAGAGAGGGTCACAGCAGCGCACTGCAAAGTCAAGGGATATATCTAAATGCTTATGGGCTTCAGATGATTCTCTGTCTGATGTCACCACGCTGCTATCTGTGACCTGGGCTGGCCAGAGCGGTTTGTTTTCCAGCGGGTACGTGTTTAGCGTGGCTCAATGACCGCTCGGGATGTCCGCATCCCAGGAGTACTCGGTCGCGGTGCTCCCAGCGCTTCGCTTCTGATCCTGGGCTATGGAACGGTGTGATGTGAGTACAATCCATCGCCGGAGACCGCTTGCGTCCCCGGCGATCTGTGGTATGTCGCTAAACAGCAAATGCCCTTGGAGTACTGTGTCACAGGTCAATCTTGGGGTTGCAACACCCCCGTCTTAATGATGTCATCTTGAGCGGAGCGGCTCCGCCTAGGAGACGCGGAGTCCTGACACGAGCGAAGCGACTGACGAACGCAGTGAGTAAAGATCTCCCACGAACTGGGCAGGGCTGTTGGTTTGCCAGTAGCTGCTGAGCGCCGAGGAGATGTTTCGACGCGCTTCGGGCCCTGGGGGCCCTTCGCTTGCTCAACATGACAGAACATTTGGTTTGAAATGCTTCAACGCGAGTCCACTCCATACCATAACATTCAGGTGTGACACAGCAGGAGGAGGATCTCATTTAACGCGTACCCTCTCTTGTGCTTGGCTGCAATCAACCCGGCATCTTCTTCATGGCCGCGAAGTACCGCCCGCTTGTCACGGGGCATCGTTGTCGGGGTGGGCGTCTCGCCACCAGATGAAAAAGACGGTGCCCAGGTATCCGAAAAACGCTGCAGCAGTGACCCCAATGCCCGCACGCGTTACCTGGGCGCCGCTTCCAATAACCGCCTCCATGAGCGTCATGATAACGAGAAAGAGGGAGGCAAAAAAGGCCGCTCCCAACGCAGCAAGCGGCCACGAGTCAAACACTGAACCACCAAACATAGTGTCCATCATTGTAAAGAGAACGATTCGCATATCAGGCCATGCTATGCGGGCTCCTGACCGGGCTTCCATTTGATGCTGCACCCTATCGAAGGATGCTGGGTATCCGATGGCGATTCACCGTTCAGTACGGCATCCAGCGCAGCGTGCAAATCAGCGCCGTGGGCTGTGCCTTGGTCGGGACGTGTTTCGTCATAGCGTCCCCGGTAGACCAGAGCGCGATCGGCATCAAACACGTAGAAGTCGGGTGTGCAGGCGGCGTCGTATGCTTTGGCCACCGCTTGGGTTGTATCCTGAAGATAAGGAAAGGGGTAGTCTTTGTCGCGTGCCCGATCCGCCATCTTGTCAAAGCTGTCATCCGGATAGCGCTCGGCGTCGTTTGCACAAATCGCAACAAATTGCACGCCCTGTTCGGCATAGGTGCGAGCCGTTTCGATAAGCGCAGGCTCAACGTGGTGTACGTACGGGCAGTGGTTGCAAATGAACATGACCACGAGCACATCGGCATCATCGTAGTCGCTTAGCGCGCGGCGGGGCCCGTCGTGGTCATCCACCTCCGGATTTGCAATGGGCAGGTCAAATGCAGGGGCGGTGGTGCCCAGTTCGATCATGTGCGATTCTACAGCAGCCATACCGTGTTCATTCGTTAATGGGTGGAAATACAGCGTGCGTACATGTACCTAATCGTGCGGACAGGAGTTCAGCAATGGGGGGTACGTCATGGGTTCGTTACGGTGTCTGTAGTTGCAATCCATTCCACGGCTGCCTCTTGGGCCGCCGGAACGTCGCTGTGCACGGAGAGCGTGGTTGCGGCTGTGGGAACCTCCTGCAGCACGTGCGGGCTTCCCAGTGCAAGGGCTGTCACGTGGGGATGCGAACGTAGCGCCTGCAGCACGGGGGCATGGCTATCGGGCAGCCGGAAGTCTTGCCAGGCGGCGGGCTCCACGGCCATAAACGTCCACACCGCCTGTGCATCGGCCACGCGACGGGCGATATCGGCACAGTGTTCGGGAGACGCATCGGCAGTGCAGGTGAGGTAGGGCGTGCCGGGACAAGCCGCCTCAAGCGCCTCTCGAAGGGCCTGGTCGTTGTCGCGGTGCGACGGGCGGGCGCTAAGCCGCACCATCAAGTCATTGGGGCCAGGCACGGTACGATTGGAGGAGCCAGGGGATTGATCAAGGCCCGCACGGGCAATGGCGCGCGAGGCACGGTGGTATAGCGGACGCCCAACATGCATGGCGGCCTGCGGATCGGGATAGAGTCCGGTACGGCGGTTTGTTTTCACCCACTCTGCGAGCCGGTCTACACGGGCTACGGCTTGCTGCAATCGGATTTCGCTGAGGGCGCCTTCGTGAACGGCTTGCGCAATTCCCTCAATCACAGCTTCTGGATCGGCGGGATCCAGCAGCATGTCTACCCCGGCAGCCACCAATGCGGCGGCTTGCGGTCCTGGTGCGTTGATGCCATCCATGAGCAGGCTGTCGGAGACGATGAGGCCGTCAAATCCCCACTGGGTGCGCATCAGTTCGTGCAAGATTGGGGGGGAGGCCGTTGCGGGGCGCTCCTGTGGATCCAGGGCCGGATAACTCACGTGGGCGGTCATGAGCGCAGGCACGCCTGCCTGAATGGCGGCTTGGAAGGGACGCGCGTCGTGTTCAGCCAGCGTAGCAGCCGATGCCGATATGCAGGGGCGCTCTGCATGCGAGTCGGTTGTGGTGCGTCCGTGTCCGGGCGCGTGTTTAGCGGTGGTGGCCAACCCGTGGGTCTCCGCAGTATCCACATAGCTTGTTACAGCAGGGATCACCTCCGGTGCCGTATCGCCAAAGGCGCGTGTGGCAATGATGGGGTTGCGCGGTTCGTTGCGCAGATCGGCCACCGGGGCAAACGCCCAGTGGATGCCACAGGCTGCAGCTTCGAGCGCGGTAATGCGTGCCAGGAGGCGAACGGCCTGCGGACCAGCGCGACCACACGACAGCGCATGCGGCAAGAGGGTGGCTCCGTCGACCTGTTGGCCCACGCCGCGCTCAATATCGGCTCCAACTAAGAGCGGGGCCGAGGCCGCATCCTGCAGCGTGCTGAGCACGTTGGCAACCGCGGGCCAGCGGGCATTGAATAGCAGCACGCCGCCCAGCGGATAGGTGTCGCACAGGGCGCGCACGCGAGCGCAGTCGTCGTGGGCCGTGCGCACCGGATCTAGGAAGGAGCCCAGCCGCACCATAACGAGCCGGGCAGCCTGGCGACGAAGGGAAGGGAGCGAAGTCATACGCGCAGCCAACCTAAGTGACCTCAACAATGGTTTTGGGGATTGCCGGACGGATTCCCCTCCATCCTACCCTTCCTCCCCGAGGAGGAAGGAACTGTGGAAGACGTTCAACAAGTCCCCCTCAGAGGAGGGGGATTTAGGGGGAGGGATGACGTAACATCATATAGATAAAACACTTATGTGCAGTGTATCGCCGTATGAATGAGTGCCAGCCGGCGCGTCCCGATCGAAATCGCCGCATACCCAAAAACGTTATATGAACGTACTTACTGCCCTGTCACAGGTCAATCTTCGGGTAACACATGGCCACCTAACGTACCGAGAATAACGCACAATCATGTCATTGCGAGCGCAGCGACGCAATCTCATGCTATCAAACCGGATGCAGCCGCCCAATCAACGGCATGAGATCGCACCCCAGGAGTACTCGTTCGCTAGCGCTCACAGCGCCGCGTCAGTCGCAGAGTTCCCTTCTCGCGATGACAATGTTGGACCCTAACAATCACGTGTGACACAGCACTACGAGGATGAGGAGTATACGTTGTGGGTGTGGATGTACTGCGCTACGGCATGGGGAACCAGGTATTGAATGGAGCGATTGCTTCGGCACCGATGGCGAATTTCGGTGCTCGATATTTCGAGCATGGGGGCGGCCACATAGCGGGCTTGGTTGGCAAACCGGGGGTGAGCCACCGATTGGGCGCCTCCTGGACGTTTGTACACCACCAATTGGGCGGATTCGGCAATGGTGTCGGGTGCGCGCCACTGATGAAACGTATCGAGGCTATCGCTTCCAATGAGGAGCGAAAACGCGGTGTTGGGGTGTTGCTCCTGCAGGGCCTGCACCGTGTCTACGGTGTACGAAACGCCCGGGCGCTGCAGCTCAATGTCGCACACCGAAAAATGATCATGGTCGGCCACCGCGGCGTTGGTCATGGCCAGGCGGTCGGCGGCTGGGGCAAGGGTGGCATCGCGTTTGTGAGGGGGGGTTGCATTGGGGATCCACCAGACCTCGTCGAATCCAAACTGATCGCGGGCGACTTCGGCCACAATGAGATGGGCAAGGTGCGGGGGGTTAAACGAGCCGCCAAAGAGAGCTACATGCATAGGCATCCATGAGAGAGCAGCGGAGTGGCATTTCGACCCGAAGCACCGCCTCCAAAACAGTCAACTACGAAGCGTCATCGGCGAGGGCGTCTTCATCGCTTTGGAAGCGCTCTAAGCGCGACTGGGCCCGCTCGTACTGCCGCTCTGCATCGCGGAGGACCGGACTGTCGGGAAAAACCTGGGTGAGGCGCTCATAGATGTCGAGAGCTGATTGAAGACGCTCTTCTTGGCGTCCGGGCACGCTGCGGTCGCTGTAGTCAATGTACGACCGCATAGCCGCTACCAGTGCGCGGTCGGCATAATCGGTTTCGGGATACTGGTCGAACACCTGCTCATACGTGTAGGTGGCCGCGCGGTACATGCGTCGGCGTTCGTAGAGCGCTCCAGCGTCGTACTTTTTGCGGGCCAGCTTGCCGCGTAGCTCTCGTACTTTTTCTTGCGCATCCTCGGCATGCGTGTGGTTTGGATGCCGATTCAGGAAAAGCTCGAAGTTTGCAATCGCCCGCTCGGTATCGGTTTGGTCGAGTTTGTAATGGGGCGACTCGTTGTAGTACATCAGCCCGCGTCGATACTCAGCATCGGGAAGCAACTCGTGGTTGCTGTAGAGCTGGGTAAACCGGTTGTACTCGGTGGCTGCAATCAGGTAGTCGCCTCGTTCTTCGTGGGCGCGTCCCAACTCATACTGGGCGTATGCAGCCCACTCGGTAGCACGCCCATATTGAAATACCCCACGATAGTATTCAATGGCGCGATCGTAGTCGCCCTCTTCAAAGTACTGATTGGCCTTTTCGTACGCTTCCTGGGCCGAGTCGTGGGCAATGGGTTGTGTGGAGGAGCAGCCTGTCAATGCTACGCTTCCGGCCAAAGCCATGAGAAAGACGTAGTAGACAACGCGGTGCGAAGAATACATACAAACAGACGGTGAGGACAAAAACCAGCACGACGATTCGTTATAGATGCGCAGTTACGGGGGCGTAACGGACGCATGAAAGGCTCTGTTCCTTTTGAGCGCCCATCCACAATATGTATCAGTTATCGGTAACACCCTCCATCTCTGATTCAAACTTTTCACGAGGCTGTTCCTATAACGGAAAGGCTTGCTACTCAACATGTACACTCAACATGTATATGATACACACGCAACGCAGCGACTTGGCAGATTGGTTTGCCACGGCACGATTGGTCTGCTGTCATCCGTTATAGGGCGTGTGCTGCGAGCTTAGATCTCTTCCCACTGCCGGAAGGCCGCGTGCCGGCCCGGCGCAAAGAGATGCTCTGTAGCCTTGTTCGTTTTTCCCACGTTTCGCTTCCCCGACTCGACATGAATCGACTTTTACCTTATCTATGCAGCGTATTGCTGCTTGTTGGATTGCAACCCGCGGTGGCGCAAAGCACCGCGTCTGGCACGGTAGGCCAGGCCGATGGCTTTAGCCGCGCGCTCGATGTGCACGACGAGCACGTCTTTGTGGGCGAGCCCGACATGATGCACACACCGGGTTTGCTCTATGTGTTTGCCCCCAGCGGAGACGATGCATACGATGAACACCAGCGCATCCAAGCCACCGGTGGCGAAGTTGGCGACGGCTTTGGAACCGCTGTTGCTGCCGGCTCTGATGGACTGGCCATCACAGCCCCCGGCGCGGGCGATTACGGAACGGTTTATCTGTTCCGCCCTTCCGATGACACCTGGCGTCAGTCTAGCCAATTCCGCCCCATGGACCCTGCCGAAGGGTTTGGCCGCAGCGTAGCACGCGGCGAGGATCTCGTTGTGGTCGGTGCCGATCGCCACGATGAGGACACAGGCACTGCGCTCGTGTTCTGGAAAAATAATGGCGTATGGGATAAAGCCCGTCTTGCTGCCGACGACTTGACTGAAGAAGCCCGCTTTGGCACCGATGTCGCCGTAGACGGCGGCACAGTGTTCGTAAGTGCCCCCAGCCAGGGCAATGGAACGATCTATAGCTTCACCCACGACGGCGACGCGTGGACACAAACCGCGGCCATCACCCACGACGACCTGACGGGCGGTGCGCGCTTTGGCGCTTCGTTTGCCGTGCACAACGGACAGCTCATTGCCGGAGCCTCGCGTCAAGATGGAGGCAACGGAGCGGCGTTTGTGTTTGAGCAGAATGGCGATACCTGGGCCCACACCGAAACGCTGACAACCGACGAGGTGCAGCGCGCTCGGTTTGGTACCGCGGTCGCCTTTGATGGACACACGGCCTGGTTCGGCGCTCCCAATGCCGATAGCCAGCGCGGGGCCCTGTTTCACGCTACCTACGAAGACGGAGCCTGGTCGGCCCCCCACCGTGCCGATGTCGAAGAGGCAGAAGGCGGGCTCGGTAGTACGCTCGCCGCCAGCGAACACGTTGTAGCTGCCGGACAGCCCGGTGCCTATGACGGAGCAGGCGTAGCAACAATCCTACGGCCCGATGCCGATCGCGCCTGGGTTGCCCATCAGCGCATTGAAGGTGCCATCGATGCCGGATTGCAAGCGCACACCGGCGAAGAAGCGGCCTGCGAAGACGGTCAAGCAGGGGCCTTCGAATGCGACAACATCGACCTGCTCTCTTTCCTGCCGCTTCATGACATTGGCGGCGAACGCGGCACCAGTGCCAACGACGTCTGGGGCTGGACCGACCCGGAAACCGGACGCGAAATCGGACTCGTGGGCCGCACCGATGGGCTTGCGTTTGTCGATGTCACCGATCCGGTGAATCCGGTCTTCCTCGGCGAACTTCCGATGACCGAAGGCGCTAGCTCTAGCGCCTGGCGCGACACAAAGGTGCACAACAATTACTCGTATACCGTCTCCGATAACGCCGGAGAGCACGGCATGCAGATCTTTGATCTGACGCAACTGCGCGAGTACTACGATACTGACGAGCCCGCCACGTTTGAGCCGACCGTGCTCTACGACCGCATCAACAGTGCACACAACGTGCACGTGAATGAGGAAACTGACTTCGCGTACATCGTAGGAAGCAGCGGTGGCGGCGAAACCTGCGGCGGTGGGCTTCACATGGTAGACATTAGCGATCCGCTCAACCCCGAGTTCAAAGGCTGCTTTGCCGATGAACGCACCGGACGCAGCGGCACCGGCTATAGCCACGATGTGCAGTGCGTCATCTACGACGGCCCCGACGAGCGCTACGAAGGACGCGAGCTCTGCTTCGGGTCCAACGAAACGCACCTGAGCATCGCCGATGTAACGGATAAAGACAATCCCGAGGCGATCTCCGTAAGCAGCTATCCGAATGTGGGCTACACCCACCAGGGCTGGCTCGACGAAGATATGCGCTACTTCTACATGAACGACGAGCTCGACGAGCTGCAAGGGCTTGTGGATAACACGCGCACGCTCATCTGGGATCTGCAAGACCTCGAAGATCCGCAGATGGTTGAAGAGTACTTCTTCGATACCACCGCAAGCACGCACAACATCTACATCAACGATAACCTGATGTACCTCTCGAACTACCGGGCCGGACTCCACCTGATGGACATCACCGATCGGGAGAATCCTGCACTTATCGGCCAGTTCGATACGGCGCCTTATCAAGAAGGACCGGGCTTTTCGGGGTCGTGGAGTAACTATCCGTACTTCGAAAGCGGAACGATCCTCGTCAACAGCATTGGCGAAGGCATCTTCATGCTGCGCCCGCAGCAAGATCCGCTCTAAAGAGAGTCGTTAAAATCACACGTTAGCGATAACCACGGATTGGGGCGGCTGCATACGAGTGGTCGCCCCCTTTCCGTTGCTTCACTACCGGCTTTGTTCATTTACTAATCTGTGGTTTCCCATGTCATCTTCTGTTCTGCGGATACGCATTCGTTCTCTTCTCACCCTCATGGCAGCGGCCCTTGTGGGAGGCGCCCTGGTGGCAGCGACGCCCGCCTCGCACGCGCACACGATCCATTCTGCTGATGCAGAGGATCCACCGCGCCTCTACGTGACCAACCAGGGAGAAGCCTCCGTATCCATTATTAACATGGACACCCACGAGGTGGAAACGACCGTCGATCTTACCGAACTGGGCTTCTCCGAAAACGCCCAGCCGCACCATGCCATTGCCGAACCCGACGGCTCGGCCTGGTATGTATCGCTGATTGGCGATAACACCGTGCTGCAATTCAACGCCGACAATGAAATCATCAGCCAGGGATCTATGCAAGCGCCTGGACTGCTGTCGCTGCATGCCGACAACGACCACCTGTTCATTGCGCGTTCCATGATGGCGGTGAGTCCCCCGCAAAGCCTGGGCATGGCCCCCCGCAGCGATCTTGGACTGCTTGAAGAGATTGACGTTTTCATTGACCGCCCGCACGCACTTGCCACCACGCCTGATGGCCGCTTTGTCTATTCCGCCAGTCTGGCAACCAACCAATTTATTGGGGTAGACCCCACCACGCGACGCGGCGAGCTAAGCACCATTGATGGGGATACGCACGTCATCGTGCAAATGGCGGCCTCACCTATCACAAACGAAATTGTGGGGACCGGACAAACCACCGCTCAGCTCCTGTTCTTTGACATCGAAGACGACGGCACCCTCACCCACACCGAATCGGTGGAGGTCGGCGCGCAGCCGTGGCATCCGGTCTACAGCGACGACGGCGAACGCATTTTTGTGCCCAACAAGCAGTCCAACGACATCAGTGTGGTTGATGCTACCGAGCGCCGCGTGGTTGACACCATCACACACGACTCGTTTGCCGAGCCGCACGGTGCTGTGCTCTCCCCTGATGGCACCCGGCTCTACATCTCGAACAATCATCAGCGCGCTATGATGGAAGACATGGCCCGCGACATGGGCATGGACCCGGATGCGCACGACGAGCATGCAGATCACGATGAACATGAGCATCACGATGAGCATGCCGACCACGAGCACCATGAGCATGATGCGCACCACGATGACGAAGGCCACGACCATACGACCGAAGATCGACCGGGCACCATCACGGTCATCGATACCGAAACGTTGGAGGTGGTAGACGTGATCGAAGTTGGCGTGTACCCAACCGGCATTGGCACCTACACCGTGCGCTAACAGACCTTTCAACGTAGACGGTCGCTTTCAATCCTTCAGATTCCTTCTCCATTTATGATTCGCTGTTTGTCCTGGGTTGCTCCCGCTGCCTTGCTACTCGTTTTAATTGGATGCGGAAGCACCGAGCCCGCAACCGATGTAGTTGATGAAGAGCGTCCGGAGGAAGAAGCCATTGGGGTGTTCGAGCGCGATCTTACGCCCCTGCCCGTGCACGATGCCACCGGGACGCCCTATGCTCAACCGTTCCTGGGCGGATTCAAAAATCCGCGTCCGCAGTTCGTGGACATCACAGGCAACGGGCACCCGGACCTGTTTGTGCAGGAGACCAACAATCAATTGATGTTCTTCGAGAACGAAGCCGGGGCCGATGATGCCCGGCAGCTCACCTGGCGCACCGACCGCTTTCTCGATCTGGAAGTGGGCGAGTGGTTTCGTTTTGTAGACCCCGAGGACGATGGGCAGTACGACCTGTTGACCGAGTCGCCCTACAACTTCATTCGCTACTACCGCAATGTGGGCACCCACCACGAGCCCGCGTTCGAGGTGGCCGCCGATACGCTGCGTGACGATACCGGCGAGCCTATCTTCTCAGATCGGCAAAACATTCCAAACATTACCGACCTCGATTGCAATGGCGTGCCTGACCTGCTCATCGGGCGCATGGATGGTACAATCACGCGATACAGTGCGACCCGCTCGGCTGAAAGCGAAATCCCTGTGTTTCAGCATATTACCGATCGGTTTGAGAATATCGAGATCGTGGAAGAGTTTGGGCCTACGCTGCAGCACGGAGCCAACTCGCTCACCTTTGCCGACCTCAACGAAGATGGGGCCATCGACCTGTTCTGGGGCGATTTCTTCGAGTCCAGCCTGCTCTACTTTGAGAACCAGGGTACTTGCGAGCGCCCCGACCTGGATGTGGAGCCCGTGCCGTTTCCGCCGCCGGAGCCCGTTGCTTCTAGCGGATACAACGCGCCGGCGCTGGTCGATTGGACGGGCAACGGCACGCTCGATCTGTTCATTGGTGTCTTGGGCGGAGCGCACGACCCCAACGCCACCCTGGCCGATAACTTCTACTACTACGAAGCCCAGGGCGACGGCACCTATACGCTGCAAACAGAACGCTTCCTGGATGGCATCGACGTGGGCAGCGAAACCAGTGCCGCGTTTGGCGACCTTACCGGCAACGAGGCGCCCGACTTACTCATCGCCAACCGCATCGCACCGGATAACCGGCAGACCTCGCACGTCTACTGGTTCGAGAACACTGGCTCTGCCGATGAGCCCGTGCTCGAAAAACGCACCCCGCTTGGCCTCCCCGAGAACTATCACTACGCTCCTGATCTTGGCGATTTGACCGGCAACGGCCTGCCCGATTTAGTCGTGGGCACATGGAGCGGCGACCTTGCGGTGCATGCCCACACCGATGCAGACGATGAAATCTTCGACCCGGAACCGCTGCTCGAACTGGAGCTACCCCGTAGCGGAAACGCCAACCCCACGCTCTTCGACGTAACCGGCAACGGATTGCTCGACATGGTGGTGGGAGCTTCTAACGGCGAGTTGTATCTGTTTGAAAACGTAGGCACCGAAACCGACCCGCAGTTCGAAGTGCGAGAAGACGCCTTTGAAGATATGAAGCGTCCGCGCCGGAGCGCGCCAGCGTTTGCCGACCTGACAGGCAATGGGCTGCCCGATCTTGTGATTGGCTCAGAGGAGGACGGGCTGGTGATGCATCGCAATGTCGGATCGGAAGGCGATCCGGTGTTTGACGAGGACGAAGAGTCTCTTCCCGTTATCGTACCCATGCACGCCACGCCCACATTCGTAGATTTGTTTGACACGGGCACGCCTTCCCTGGTCGTCGGCGCCGATGGCGGCGGGCTGCAGTACTACCACATCCGTGATACGTTGTAGCGGATGATGGAGCAGGGGCTTGCGAACATACGTCCCTGAACGCACTGCTTTTCACATCTACATCCAACCATACTCGTCATCGCGAGGACGAAGCGCTCAGCAAGAGCTTGCAGATGTGCCACGTTGCCCTTCGACGAACGGAGCGCGCTCATTTGCACGGTCGGCGCTGAGGTCCTTCCGCCAGGGGGCGTCAGGAATGACACGTCCATGGGCGTGCGCGTTCAGCACATGCTGGCGGTCAAGATCACATCCCTCAAACCCTGTCATCGTGAACGCAGGCCGAGGAGGGAGCACATCCGGTGCTCTGGAAGAGCGTGATGCGACACCTCTCCAACCGAGACGCCGGTCTCTTCACCGCCTTGATTTTTTGAGTTCCTTTTGTATCCAAGACAAAGA
>CAZZCI010000022.1:0-1894 GCA_964653015.1 uncultured Rhodothermales bacterium | reverse complement strand
GTCTGCCTATGCCGCGTGTGATCCGTGTTGCCCTCGTTGCTGCTCTCGCGTTTCTCGTTCTCGCCCCCGCCCCGGTTCAAGCCGACGACCCGCCTGATCTAGAATGGCTGCCAACCTACATCGAAGAAGGCATGGCGGAATGGGATATCCCTGGAATGGCTGTGGCCGTCGTGTACGAAGACGAAATCATATTTGCCGATGGGTTTGGGGTGCGTTCTCTCGAAGAGGGCGGTGATGTAGACGAACACACGCTGTTTGGCGTGGCCTCGACCACCAAAGCCATGACCGCTGCCAGTCTGGCTATGCTTGTTGAACAGGGGCAACTCGATTGGGATACGCCTGTCGTGGAGTACATGCCCACGTTTCAACTGAGCGATCCCTGGGTGACAGCTCACGTCACGCCGCGCGATTTGCTGTCCCATCGCGTGGGCGTAGGGCGCATGACCGGCAACCGGTTGCGCTTCTTGCCCGACCGGGAGCGCCCTGAGGTCATCCATCAGATGCGCCACCACGACTTTGAGCAGCCCTTCCGCCAGGGATACGTCTATTCGAATGTCATGTATTCGGTGGCTGGCGAACTTATCCCCGCCATTACCAACACGTCGTGGGACGATTTCATGCGGGAAGAGCTCTTTGATCCGCTCGGCATGGAGCGCAGCAATACCAGCATCACCCAGTTCGATCCCGACGATGACAACATCGCCGCCCCGCATCAAGAAATTGACGGGGAGGTGCAGCCCATTCCGCCACGCAACTTCGACAACGTGGGGCCTTCAGCATCGGTGAACACCAGCGTCACCGAAATGGCGCAGTGGATGCGCCTGCACCTGGGCACGCCTGGCGTCTACGAAGACCGACGCCTCATCGACGAATCGCTGATGCGTGAGATGCACAGCGCCCAAAATCCGCTGGCCGCCCAGGATCCCTACACCGAAATGAGTGCCTACGGGCTTGGGTGGAGCCTGCAGGAGCACCGCGGCCATCGCATTCTGCAGCACGGCGGCGCCACCGATGGCATGAATACGAACTTGATGCTGCTGCCCGAAAAAGATGCCGGGGTTATCATCATGACCAACACGTTCAACCGCTTCATGACGGCAGTAGGTTATGAGGTGGTGGATGCGATACTGGGCGAACAAGGCACCGGGAACTGGCATCCACGCATCCGGGCCGCGTACGAACGCCAGTACGAAGCCGCCATGGAGCGGCGTGCTGATATTGAGGCCCAGCGCCAAGACGACACCACGCCGACCTTCAACCTGGAGGCCTACACCGGCACGTACGAACACGACCTCTATCGCACTGCTGATGTCCATACTACCGACGACGGTACGTTGGCCATCACGCTGTGGGAGAACGACGACATGACGCTCGACCTGGAGCACTGGCACCACGACACGTTCCGCGCTGAATGGCGCAATCCGGCTATGCGCGAGAAGTTTGTATGGTTCGACCTCGACGACAGCGGCACGGTGCAAACCCTCAACGTGCGCTGGACCCTCCGCCCTGTGCTTCTACAGGTCGGTATCTACCCGACCGACTACTATCGTGAGGTAGCCTTTGAGCGCTCCGAGTAATCCCACCTTGAATCTTGTTCTGCGGCTTGACCCCGCGCAAATGTAGCAAACCCGTCGGGCACCGGTGTGTCGTGAATCTCTACCCCGGCGCTGTCAGTTCACACATGCTATACGCCGTTCCCATGTTGTTTCTGCTGACGTATGCCTACGATTGACGACACCACGTCGCTTCCGTCGCTTCCCGACCTGCCGCCGGATGCGCCCTCCGCGCCGCTGCAAGACGTGGACAACCAGTTCGACCTCGTCTCCGAGTTCACCCCCATGGGCGACCAGCCCCAGGCGATTGACGAACTCACCGACGGCCTGCAGCGGGGCGA
>CAZZCI010000021.1:4269-17124 GCA_964653015.1 uncultured Rhodothermales bacterium | reverse complement strand
AGATCAGGAGGCGTCTGGGTGGCATCGACCCCGAAGGCACGGCGACTCTCCGTTGCAACGACGCCGAGAATCGATACTTCCAGTCCCTTCTTCGAGCGCCCAGCCAACGATGAAAAGAACCGGCCGAGGCCCCACGTCTCGGTTCCGCTTTTGGGCAGAAAGCTACAATCGAACACGCCAATGATCGGCTCTTAATGATGGGCTCGTCTGGATGCCGACGCAGGCGCAGAATCGTCAGGTTGAACCAAACCCACTGAAACGCCTTCTGAAAGTGGCGGCGGAACGTCTGCTCATGGAGCGGACTGAAGCGAGCCAGATTCGTAAAGTTGACCCGGCCTCGAAGCGCAAAGACCGCTTCAAACAGCGTCTGTAGGAACCGGCGTTGCCAGAAGCCGATGTTGCAGTTGTAAATGTCCGTCATTTTTCGGAAGATAGTAGATACCACAGGCGCAAACAGCGGTTGTGGAAGCATAGGTCGTAGGGCGGTAGAATTCGTTTGGTCACGAATCTAACCCTACGGCCTATCGCTTTTTCATGCAAATCCGCCCCGTACCTGCACGGAGTGTTGTATCAATCGGATTATCTTACACTCACTACGCACCGCGACCATGTCACTGTCTCAACGAATGCTCTCGTGTAGCTGGAGCCAACTGTTCGGCGGGCTACTGGTTGTCTTTCTGATCTGTGCCGGTGGGGAAGACCGAGTCAATGCCCAGTCCGCATGGGAAACAGAAGAATCGGATCCATGGGAACGCCACGTATCCCTGGATCGCGATAACGCGTCGCCTGAAGACAGCGGGGCGTCCGGCGGCGTTCCCGATTGGGCAGCGCCTCACGAAACACCGACAGGCCCATGGACTCCAGACGCTTCCAATCCGACAGAGCCGGAGTCAGGATATGACATACCACGTTGGAACGATGCCGAACGGCGCGGCGACGGCGCTGAGATGAATGGTGTAGATATGCCCAATGACCCCAACAAAATCCCCGTTGATGGTGGTCTTGGGCTGTTGCTGGTAGCTGGAGCGGGCTACGCGGCCCATCGCTTGCGGAAAAAGGAGGACGACACAGATGCAGACGACGCGCCGCTGCCGTAGGATAAATTAGCGCACGGCGTAGAAGGCAGTTGCGCCTTGCGGGCACACGCTTTTACTTGCTGAAGGATACCATACGGTGCAGGCCTGGCTCGGGGCGTGTGCCGTTTGTCTTGCCCCCACCTCTTGTATTGCTCTCACCTCCTGCCCCTCGCATGCTGCATTGGTCCGTCGCACGTCCAACGCTTCGGTACGTACGCTGACGTGCCAGGCTCCAGGGCATGCAACCATCGGTTACCTCTCCTGTTGTAAAAAAGATAGATGAGCACCACCGCATGCTCTTTTGTGGCGGTGACAACTGCTGTACGAGGCCCCTCCTTAGTTGTGCTGTTTCCTATTGATATCCGTATCAGAGATGAAAGCGCGGCGTGTTGCAACATGGCTCCCACTCATGCTTCTTACAGGGCTTTGCCTGTTGCCATGGGAGTCCGTTGCGCAGTCTGCAATGGCCACTGATAAAACGGAGTCCCCACGCTACGTGACACAACAGTGGACCGTTGCCGACGGGCTGCCGGTCAATGCCGTAAGTGACGTAGCGCAGACCGAAGATGGCTATCTGTGGCTGGCTACGTTCGGCGGGCTGGTGCGGTTTGATGGCGCGCAGTTCACCGTCTACCAGTCGGGCACTCATGACGGGCTGCCCAGCAGTCGCATTCTGGATGTGGAAGCCGTAGGACAGGTCGTATGGCTGCGTACGGAATCGCAGCACCTCGTTCGGATGGCGCGTGGGACGTTTCAGACGATTGCGCTGCCCAATGTTCTCACTCTGCACGTGACAGACAACCAGACGGTCTGGGCCGGAACCGAGGACGAACTGTTTCGGGTTGAGGCCACAGGAGGCGCAACCCCGGTGCAGGGAGCGTACATACAAGGCCAAATAAGCACGGTGCATCAGACCCCTGAAGGCGATCTCTGGGTTGGGACGTCTGAACAGGGCGTCTACCGGTATGCGCAGAACGGGGCTCTCAACCGCGTTACCGGTGAGGGCGCTCTCTTAAACACACGAATCAACAGCATTGCATCGCGGGGAGATGGCACCGTGCTCATCGCCGCCTGGAACGGAGTCTGGCTGTGGGACGAGGGAGAGGTGGAGGCGGTCCAATCGGCACAAGGCGAAGAGACAGGAGCCAGTTTCCTCATCCAAAAAGACCATGCAGGCACCCACTGGGTGAGTGCGGAGCAAAGCGTGTACCGATACGAGGCCGGCGTGCTCGTTCGGGCCGCCGACCACGAAAGCCGGTCGCGTAATCAGTTGCCCGGAAGCCTGATCCAGTCGGATACGACGGGGACGCATGAGGACGCTGTGTGGGTCAACGCCGTGCGTCGTGTGATGCACGAGGGGCAGGCCGTGCTTTCTACATCGGCACGCATTACGCAAATCCATCAAGACCACGAAGGGAACATGTGGGTAGCCACCGACGGCGCCGGGATCTACCAGTTGCGTAGGTCGCAGATAAAAGTGTACGGAGCCCAAGAGGGGGTAGGAAGTGGAAACATCTATCCGATTCTGCAGCGTCACGACGGGAGCATCTGGCTCGGGTCGCTTGGCGGAGGGCTCACGCGCATCACATCTGAAGATACCACCACAGTCATCCCGCAACAGGGAGCGTCGATGCTCGAAGACGTGTGGGCGTTGCACGAAACCCGCGACAGCACCCTGTGGGTAGGCGGGGCCGGATTGTGCCAGTGGGAGGAGGGGCAGTGTGCGCCCTACGAAACCGATACCCCGCTCGACTTTGGACGCGTGCTGGCGATTCACGAAGACACGGCCCAAAACCTATGGGTAGGCACCAATCGGGGGCTCTACCGGCGCACCCCATCTACAGACGAAGTCCCGCCGCTCTGGTCTCGATACACACCGCAAAACAGCCGCCTGCCGCATCGCATCGTGCGGGTCATCCATGAGACTGACGAAGGCGCGCTGTGGTTTGGTACCAATGGGGGCGGGCTGGCTATCTACGAAGATGATGCGTTTTACCCGTTCTCGAAAGACGAGGGGCTTCCGTCGAACCTGGTGCGCGATATTCATGGGGATGAAGCAGGTACATTCTGGGTCGCCACAGAAGATCGCGGGCTACTCCGCATCGAGTGGTCCGAACAGTCCGCTACGGATACGGCGATACGTGACGCCTCCATTACAACGCTCACCACCCAAGATGGGCTGCTCGCAAACGGCATCCACCGCATCATTGAGGATGATGCGGGACGCATGTGGATGAGCACAAACCAGGGTTTATTCTGGGCGCATCGGTCTGAGCTACATGCCGTGGCACAGGGTACGCAAAGCCGGGTGGCCACGGTTCGGTACACCGAGCGCAATGGCATGCGTAACCGAGAAGGCAACGGAGGCATGCAGCCCGCTGGCATGCACGACAGGCAGGGACGAATCTGGTTTCCGACGCAGGCCGGGGCAGCGGTGATCAATGCGTCTGAAGTGCGAGCATCACGCGCCCCTCCTCCCGTTCACATCGAGCGCGTGGTAACGTCAGACAGTACGTACCGCCCTATAAACGGCCGCGTCGAGTTGGCGACACATGCCCACAGCTTCGATATTGTGTACACGGCAATCGGCTTCAGCGACGCTGAACAGATGCAATTCAGGTACCAGCTCGAGGGCGTAGACGACGAACCAAAATCGGGAGGAATGCAGCGCAGGGCCACATATACGAGCATCGACCCGGGTTCGTACGCATTCACCGTGCACGCCAGCAATGAAGACGGGATCTGGAATGAAGAAGGCGCCACCGTGACAATTGAGGTGCCGCCCCATTTCTACGAAACGTGGTGGTTCTACGCGCTCATGGGTATTGTAGGCATCGCTGCACTTGGATGGGCCTACCGGATACGCACAGCCGCCCTCAAGAAGCGCGAAGCCGAACTAGAGCACACCGTTCAGGCCCGCACCGAAGAACTGCGACGCGAGAAAGAGAAAACAACGGACGCCCTCGCCCTGGCTGAAGATCAGGCCGACCGCCTCGAACGCATCGACGCAGCCAAGTCCCGGTTTTTTGCACGCATCAGTCACGAGCTTCGGACGCCTCTCACCCTCACCCTGGGTCCCATTAACAACCTACTGGAGGCCAACGAGATAAGCCTGCGCCCCGACGAGCACGAGCAGTTAAACATGGCGCGGCGTAACGCTACGCGCCTTGCTCAGATGGTAAGCCAGCTGCATGATCTTGCCCAACTCGAAACGGGCACCATGGCGGTGCAGCCTGAGATGCGCGATGTGGTCGCATTCGTATCGAATTGCATCCGGGCGTTTCAGGGGCTGGCAGAGCGCCGCAGCATCAAGTTGGGGTTTGAGGCGGATGCTGCGTCACATCCGTTTGCTTTTGATCCTGCAAAAATTGAAAAATTCATCGCCAGTCTGATCACGAATGCGTTTCAGGCAGCACAGGCCGGAGATGGCATTCAGGTCGTACTGCAGACGAAGCAAACGTATCAATCCCCACAAACGGATGCAGCCGTCTCGTCTAATGAGGCGATTGTTCTCATTATCGAAGATACCGGACGGGGCATGCCACCGGCGCAGTTTCAGTACTTGCGTGCTTTCTTCCAGAAAGAAGATCCTGAAGGGTGGAGTCATAACGACCGGTTCATTGGGGTGGGGCTAAACCTGGTGAATGAACTGGTGGCGCTGCACGGGGGCACGATCCGACTGCAGAGCCGCGAAGGCGAAGGCACTACGTTTACGATTCACCTGCCCGAGCAGCACGTTGACGACGTCGGGGCAACGGAGCCCGCGCCCGAAGAAGGAGCAGACCCATCGGTTGAGGTATTGCCCAATGGAGAACCGGGGCGTAGCGACATCGGCGGGTCGTCGCTTCAGTTGGCTGAGCGGGTTCTTGCGCTTGAAGAGGACCGGACGGCTCCCAACGAGGAGAAGCAGACGCAAGACGATCAAACGACGGTGCTGATCATCGATGATAATGCCGACTTCCGGGCGTACCTGCGATGGCATCTGGATCCGATCTACCGTGTCGTAGAGGCGGAAAACGGCACCGAGGGCTACAAAGCGGCCCAATCGCTGCTTCCTGATATCGCTATTGCAGATGTGATGATGCCAGGCATGGATGGGCTTGCGCTGTGCCGAGCTATAAAAGACCATCCAGATATCGACCAGATCCCGGTGATTTTCCTGACCGCGGCTGAAGACTCCAAGACCCGCGTGCAGGGATACGAGGCTGGAGGCGATGCATATCTGACGAAGCCTTTTGATGCTGAGGAGCTGAAAGCGCTCATCGAAAATCTGGTACAGGCACGCCAGACGGTGCGCGCTGATACAGACGATGTGCCCAACAAGGACGATCCCGAAACCTCGGCATCAAACCTTCAGACGCTGCCGTTTGATCAACGACTCGAAGCCGCCATTGAAGCGCACTTTTCCGACCCTGGTTTTGGGGTGGCTGCACTGGCAGAGACGATGGCGATGAGCACCTCGCAGTTGCGGCGCAAGATGGACAGGTACTATGAACGCACGCCTGTACAGCTCATTCGCCACTGGCGGCTGGAAGCAGGCGCCGAGTTGCTGAAAGATCGCCCGGACGTTACCATCGGAGAAATTGCGTATGCTGTAGGGTTCAACAGCCAGTCCTACTTTTCACGCGCGTTCAAGGATGCGTTTGGGTCCTCGCCGTCTTCATACCGCAGGCAACAGGCCCGTTCGGATGAGGACAACGAGTAGTGCTCTGTCACAGATGATTCATAGGGTAACGCATGGACTCCATATTATAGTCATCCCGGACAATCCCGACCGCCGTCGGGAGCAGATCCGGGATCTTTTGTGGCCTTCCATGATGATCATTCGCGTGAGCCACCCACCCATTGACCTGCGACACAGCAGTAGTGGTGTGTCACAGGTCAATGTTTGGGTAGCAGCGTACCCCTCTCAGATGCTGTCATCTTGAGCGGAGGGAAGCGGAGTCGAAAGATCTCCCCCGAGGTTGGCAGGGCCTCTGTCCCGCCGTATCTTCTGAAAGACGAGGAGATGTTTCGACGCGCTTCGGGCCTGGAGGGCCCTCCGCTTGCTCAACATGACAATTCGTTAGAGAGAACGGACCTGAGCGCGCATCCCTTACACACTGCAAGAATCACGTGTGACAGAGCAGTAGGTGTCACACATAATTGTTTGGGTCAAACCGAGATAGGTCTGCGTGCCGTCCCGAACTGTACCTGCTGAACTCCGAGGAGATGGTTCGACTGCGCTAGAGCGTGTCACTCGCAGCTGGTTGTACGTATGCAACTAACAGCTACGTGGAGAGAGGAGGTACAGGCAGACGGATCTGAAACTGAGTTCCTTCTCCCAGTTCACTCTGAACGGTGATTGTGCCATGCATCGCCTCAACAAGCTCTCTTGTGACGGCGAGTCCGAGCCCGGTTCCCTCTGTCTCTGACGCATTGCGTGCAAACGGCTCGAACAGATCCTTCATGAAGTCGGGGGCGATGCCCGGACCGGTGTCGGAGACGGTAATCACCACTGTCTGAGCCGCTTCAGGCTCTTGGGCAGCGTCCTCTGTAAACCGGGCTGCTGCGAGGTGATGCTCTACGGGAGCCTCTGAGAGCGTAATTCGCAGCGTAACCATGTTGCCGGTCCCGCTGTACGCAATCGCATTATCGACGAGGTTGTTGACCACGCGGCGCAGCGCTTGCTCATTGGCGTGGGCCATGAATACAGCGGCGTCTTCTGCGCCTGTTGCCGATAATGGAGTTTCAACCCGAAGGGCGATGTCCGCCTTCTCGGCTGCCACACGCTGGGCATCTGCGACGTCGCGGATGAGCGTTCCTACACAAACAGAGGTCAGCCCCAGTTCGATCGTGCCCTCTTCAAGCCGGGCCAGTTCGGTGAGGGATCCGGACATCTCATTGATCTCCTCAGCAGCCCGGCGGATGCTGTCGACAAACTTCCGGTCCTCGTTGTCCAGACGCTTGGCGAGAATCTCTCCAAAGCCCAAGATCGTAGTCACAGGTGTCTTGAGGTCGTGGGCGATACCGGAAAGGAAGCGCGACTTGGCTGCACTCGCCTCTTTGACGCGCTCAACCAGCGCTGCATTTTGCCGGCTCAACTGGTGCGGCACGACCAAGACCAGGGCAAATAGCAATGTGATAGTGGCGGCCATCTGCGCAACGACGAAAACCGCATGTAAGCTGCCAAGCTGAACGAGTCCTGCCGCTGTTGTGTCCGTTACGAACAAAACGTTTATAGCTTGCAGGAAAGCGCTTCCCATCAGGGCTATGGCTGCCCCGGCAATGGCTGCGCCCACAAGTGTTCTGGCGAATGTACGTGAGAGACTCTTCACTATGTAGCCCGCTGTCGCAATGAGTCCTGCCGACGCCGCGAGAATGCGCCCCTCAGTACCGGGCCAACCGGAGACAATAAAAGTCAGAAATACGCCCGATACCGCGACGACCACTGCCAGCACGCCCCAGCCAGCGCGTCCGACCGGGCGGCTGTGAAGACGGCACAGACCGACCCCTATGAGAAAGAGCCCCACCTGAATAAGCGTGTTGGGCAGGAAAACCGATACAAATGTCAGGCCTTCATGCTGCATTACAAAGAGAGGTCCACTCACTAAAAGCAGCGTCCCGCTCGTCACCCAGTAGCTAAGCCCGTCTACCGTACGACGGTGCTGCAGGGCCGATGCGACCAGCAGCCCGGTAGCCACCAGAGCAGTAATGGCCACAGTGAGCAGCAGCGTCCCAATATCGAAAGCAGAAAGAAAGCTCATAGACAAGGGAGGCGTGCTTGCATGGCAGTCCGACTAACAGGTGTAGCGAGACGGTTTGTATGGAAACCGATCTGGGTACCCAACCGGAGGCGCGATGGTCGGGGTCCCAGTGGTCTTTGCCGTCTGGAGGAGCCAATCAGCCGGCAGCGTCGGAATCAGAAGCCGTTGCTGAGGCGACATGTACATCGAACGCCGATTCGTCCAGGATGGTGTTTAGCGTTTCTGGAGACACCGCGAGTGCATCTGCAGCATTCGTGCGACTGCCCTGGTTTACGTGCACCGCATGGTACGCGGCGTGCCTTATCAATTCGGGTAAGGGAAGCACAGGCGTACGGGTGGAGAACGCAGCATGGCTTTCCGGCTGCTCGATCGGTTCGCGGTCGGTGCCGTCCTCTTCATGTCTTTTGGCCACATCGAACATGGAGTAGCTACCAGACGGAATTGAGGCTTCGTAGTCACCTGTCTCCGTCTCAGTTGCTTCAAGGCTGCGGGTCTTGGTAGAAGAGGGATCGAGCTGGAGGTCAGTCGGCGTTATGACGTTGCCGTCGGCCAGCACAATGGCGCGCTCGATGCTGGTGCGCAACTCTCGGATATTGCCCGGCCAGCTGTGTTGAAGCAGAGATCGGTGCGCATCCAGCGAGAACGATACCGGAGCGTCTGAGGTGTTGGCGGCTACGTCTTTCAAGAATTGCTGTGCAAGCAGTAGCACATCGCGCCCCCGTTTGCGCAGGGGCGGGAGCTGTACCACGAGTTGAAAAAGCCGGTCGTACACATCGCGTCGAAACGTGCCTTCCTGTACGGCCTGTTCTATGGCATGTGTGGCCGTAGACAGTAACCGTACATCCGCTGTGGAGGCCTGGAGCACCCGCTGCAACCGAGCCTGGGCCGCAGCACTCAGTTCAGCAACCCGATCAAGAAGCAGCATCCCGCCGTCAGCCGACTGCAGTGCGGACTCAAACGGATGCGTGTTGGCATCGATAGCGAGTGCGGTGCAGTTAACGACGTGCAGTGGGGTATCGGCCCGATCAGAGCGCTGGTGCATATGTTGTGCAAGATAGGCCTTGCCCGTGCCGGGCTCGCCCACAAAAGCAACCGACAGCGAACTGTTGAGTGCGCGGTGCATTAGGCTGTGCACCTGTTGCACGGCTGCATCGGTGCCTACGGTTTCAGGGCCAAAAGCGCCGCTTCTACCCGCATGAGCAACGGCATCGGTGTGGTCGTTCTGCATCTGACGCATCCACCACTCAATGCGCTTCAGATCGTTATGGCCGCGCCTTACGAAGTCGGTTGCGCCCCGTCCCAGCGCCTCTGCCAGGAGCGCCCGCTCGTCGGTCCGTACCAGCTGCAAAAGGCAGCGGTTGGGGTGCTCGGCACGCAGCGTCTCCATGAGGTCCAGTCCGCTCGTGTCGGGTAGGTGGACATCCACGACTACTACGGTTGTTGTGTCGTGAATGGCCTGCATCCCCGCTTCAGCGGTTGTAACGTGCTCAACGGTAACGGCGGCTTGTTGCGTTAGCCGGTACTCCAGCAGCGTGGCGTATGTAGGAGTAGTGCCAATGAGCAGAACATGCGTACGCATAGACAGAGGAAGGCAGAACGACGATGCTGCGAAATACGATGTACGTGTGGTAGACAGCGCTAATCGGAGCGCATGGTGGGGAGTTCGATCCAGATGGTGGGGCCTGCCTCGGTCTCTTTGTAGCCTATTCGTCCCCCCCATCCCTCCACCGCCGTACGCGCAAGGTAAAGCGTCAAGTCGTTTTCAAGCGCAGACGAAGTAGGAGCGCCGTTGCGCT
Organism: uncultured Rhodothermales bacterium; assembly: GCA_964653015.1. Classification (GTDB taxonomy): domain Bacteria; phylum Bacteroidota; class Rhodothermia; order Rhodothermales; family Salinibacteraceae; genus Longimonas. The sequence goes on along the minus strand of CAZZCI010000021.1, from coordinate 7,506 downwards.
CAAACAAGTGGGGCTGTACCGCCTCAGGAATTGGAGGGCCGCTATCGATCACAGAAAACGTAGCGTGATCCTGTGTAGCGCTGGCGCGAACGTGAACCGTCGTATCGGCTGGTGACCGGCGCATGCCGTGTTCAATAAGCGCGATCACGATGCGCTGCAAGCGCTCGCTTTCGGCCGGAACGGGGATGCGGTCGTTGGGGAGCGCTTCCAACGCAACAGCGCACGAGGAGGGCCCCCGGTCTTGCAAATTCGACACGACCTCTTCTATGATACGCGCCAGGCTCGGAATAGAGGTAGGCGCTGTATGCCGGGCCGATGTGTGGGCGGTCTCGGCGTCTTGTAATACGCTACGTAGGGCCCGCACTTGCTGCTGGGCTAACGACACAATACGCTGTTGGTCGGGCGTAGGCGATCGATGTTTGAGCAGCGATAGGGCATCGGCAAGATTGGCAAGGGGTTCGTCTGCATCGTGAAGCAAACACGCAAAGGCGGCGCGTTGCATCCGGAGCCGTTGCTTGGCTTGCTGAAACGAGAGGTTGAGCGACCGACCCTCTTGCAATACGCGTCGATGTTCGGTGTGCGCGATCGAAGCGGGTTGAACCAGCATGAGGGCCTGCATGTCAACGGTTTCGGTAGGAGGGATGCGCAGCGCAGTTGCCTCCAGCAGGTACTCTTCGCCTCTGGGTCCTTCCTCGGCCCACGCTTGCGAACGCAGGTACGGCACTCCCAGCGCGTTCGTTGGGTACTGCTCGATGTCTACGGTGCCTGCCCAAAACGGCGATGCTTCCGACAGAAAGCTCGACAGAAACAAGAAATGATCGCTCAGATCGATTGGGCCTGTTTGGGCTTCGGCATCGGGATGCAACGTGCGGTACCAGCGCGGCAGGGGCCCGGTGCGCACAAATTGCTCATCGGGCGTCCGCTCAAAGATCGCTGCTTGCAACTGAGCGATCAACGCGTTGGGAAGCGTAGACGTAGAGGCCATACCAGATCGTTGTCTCGTGCTATGTGATGAATACGAAGGCGCAATTCACCATGACATCTTGGGGGCATTACGCTACCATGGCCTGTGCGAGCGACGAAAACGCCGTATCGACCTGTGTGTCTTCCTTAGCGCTGGTGTAAAGCGTGGGCCAGTCCGACAGCCCATGCCGGCTGAGCGTAGCAGGGCTAACGGCCCAGCTAGTCGCCGGGTCATCTTGTAAGTCAGCTTTGTTGATGAGCAGCCAGAAAGGGACATCTCCTACCGCCTCGCGCGCCCGCTGGTGCAGTACATGAGCCGTTTCCAATGTCTCCGGGCGGGTGCCATCGGCGACAAGCAGATAACCGGCCGCCCCACGCAGGTAACTGGTGGATACGCGCTGGAAGCGGTCTTCCCCGTTGATGTCCCACAGCAGCAGATGCACAGTCGTACCGTCGGTGGTAACGGTCTTCTTCTCAATCTTGACGCCGATGGTTGTTGTGTACTGATCAGAGAAAATACCTTTCACGAACCGGCGGACTAAACTTGTTTTGCCTACCGCTGCCGCACCCAACATACATATTTTTTTCTGCACCGTACCGTAAAAACAGTCTATCTGCAAAAGAGAAGCGAACATAGGAGTTCATCGATGAGCAACCCTTCGGGTACGGTGTTGTTGCACATAGCGAGGGGGCACTCCCCTGTCACTTTTTCGTTTGTGCACATCTCCAGTTGGCACTTGTAGACGTTTGGCGTTATATTATAAACTCACAAAGGCCACAGCAATTAGCTACAAGCGATAAACGTAAGTGGCATACGAAGTGCCCGTCTACCCACCGTTAGCGTGCATAACGGCAAAAGGATTCGGAGGCTGAAATGCTCCCGCTGAACACGGGCTGTGCCATGCGCCGAACACGCTGTACATCTATAGCTCGCGCCGGTCCTGGGTTCTGCCCTGGATTCTGCTATGCCTGTGTGCTTCCAACAGCATGCCCGGTGCGTTGGATGGACTGCCTCGTACTCGATTGCCCACAGCCCTATGCTCCCTTTTGTGATGCTGGCCCTGATGGATTGGCTCCCCTGGCGTGGTTCATCCCGACCCGGTTCATCAGCGAAATCACCAGGCGCATTGCAGCCCATACCTGAACAGGAGAACCCCGATGCGGAGACTGACGAACAGGAGAAGTCACCGGGGGAACCCACCGCGCATTTGTCTACCAATGACCTCAACACTGCCATGCCTGATTCCACCGATTCCGCCCCCGCCCAAACGTCGTCGTCTTCTGCCGCTACGCCGAGTTCCAACGACGGCGCTACAAGCGAGCCTCCTCACTCGGTACAGCCTTCCGACACCGCGTCGACTGATAGTTCGCATGAAAGCGCATCGGCATCGAGCAGCCCTACCTTAGGCGAACTCGACCGCGTGCGCGACCTGCTCTTTGGGGAGCACGAGCGTGAGACAAACGAGCGCCTCGACCGCCTCGAAACCAAAGTTGAGAACCAACTGCGCAGTCTGCGTAACGACTTGCAGGAGCAGATTGACGTGCTCGATACATTCGCCCGCGAGGAAAAAGACGAGCTGGCCGACCGCTTGAGCGAGCAGAAAAAGGCGCATCGCTCCGATGTCGCCGATCTGGAACGCGAAATCCAAGAGCTTAGCCGCTCGCTCGCCGATACACGCGAGGACCTGCAAGAAGCGCTCGATCGTGCCAAACGGTCGTTCCGCGAAGACCTCCATACGCAGAAGAAGACGCTCGATAAGGAAATCTCCGACCAGCACGACGAGCTTTCTGAACTGGTTGAGGCCGCCGTGTCGCAGCTGCGCGGACAAGCAACCGACCGGCGTAGTCTGGCCGATCTCTTTGATCAGATGGCCACGCGCTTGCGTGAGTAGCCGCTCCGCTCCCTGGCTTTGTACGTAACTTGGCTGATGCATGGCTTCGTCTCCTTCGTCCACTGCTCCAAGCAAAACCGATTCAGCCTCGCCGTCCCCCTCGGCTGCCGGTGATAAACACGCTACCATGCGAGAACTGCGGCGCCTGCTGCTGCGCCCCGATCGCGACGTGGTAGCCGATCTGCGTCGTCGCATAGCGGAGTTGGAAGTCGACGAAGAGGAGATGCAGGCCGAGGAGGTCAGCCGTGTGCTTCCAGAAGCGATTCGCCTTCATACACAGCCGCACGACGCCCCCGACGATGCAGACGCCTCCGATGCAGACGCCTCCGATGCAGACGCCTCCGATGCAGACGCCTCACAAGCAGCCCGCAGCGACGCCCTT
>CAZZCI010000021.1:1216-4169 GCA_964653015.1 uncultured Rhodothermales bacterium | reverse complement strand
CGATGCAGACGCCTCCGATGCAGACGCCTCACAAGCAGCCCGCAGCGACGCCCTTGCCGACGCGCTCGTTCCAACAGTAGAGCGCACGCTGCATGTTTCCGTAGAGCGGAATCCGCAACCGCTTGTGGATGCGATATTTCCGATCATTGGCCCGGCCATTCGCAGGAGCGTAAGCGAAGCGATGAATTCGCTGGTTGCTAATGTGAACCAGACGCTGGATCGCGGCTTCTCGCTGAAGGGATTGCGCTGGCGCATCGAATCCTGGCGCACCGGAACGTCTTTTGCGGATGTCGTGCTGCGCCATACGTTGCTGTTTCGCGTAGAGCAGGTCTTTCTGATCGACCGCGAAACGGGGCTCCCCATGCAGCACCTCACCAACGACGCCGTGCAGGCCGAGGACAGCGCCCTGGTCTCCAGCATGCTCACGGCCATTCAGGACTTTGTACACGACTCGTTCGAGCTTGAAGAGGAAGAGACGCTCGAGAATTTCTCGGTGGGATCGCTAAGCGTGTGGGTAGAGCACGGGCCGCGGGCCGCTCTTGCAGCAGCTGTACGGGGCACCCCGGACCCGCGCCTGCGCGAAACGCTGCACCAGGTCAACGAGCGCGTGCACCACCAATTCCGGGATGCACTGGTTCAGTTCGAGGGCGACGCAGAAACGCTCACTCCCGCCCGTCCGGTGCTCGAACAGGCCCTGCTGGAAGAGTATGACCCCCCGCGCAAGCGCCCCTCGCCGGTGCTGTGGCTCGTTATTCTACTCCTGCTTGGCGGGCTCGGTTGGTGGGGATACACGGCCTACACTGCGCACCAGCAGTGGACGGCGTTCACCGACACGCTCGACGACACGCCCGGTTTGGTCGTAACCGATGCTGAACGTGAAGACGGCGCATGGGTCATCAGCGGCTTGCGCGATCCACTTGCTCCGCATCCCGATTCGCTGCTTCAAGCCACCGAGCTACCGGCGACTACCGTACGGGGCTCGTGGGAGCCGTACCGCTCCATGCATCCTACGCTGGTGTTGCAACGGGCTACACGCCGGGTGGAGGCCGAGGTCGTGCTCTTTGCTGAAGGAACAACGCTTCTGAACGGACAATCAGCTGTGATCGACCGCCTCAGTACACATCTCATGAGATTGTACCAGGCAGCCGACGATATAAACCGTACTGTAGAGGTGCAGGTACGCGGCCACCACAGTTCCGATGGACCGCAAGCGCTGAACGAGCAACTGGCTGAAGACCGTGCGCTCTTCGTGCGCGCAGCCCTTCGCCAGCGGTCTGTGCCCGAAGAGATCCTACAGCCAGTAAGTGCAACTGGCGAGCCCATCCACCCGGATCTGGTGGGCACGAACGAAGAGCAAATCTACAACCGGGGCGTTACCATTCGAGTTATGTTCGGCGATCGCTGACTCCAGCATGCATTGCCCTGTAGGAGAGATCGCCTTGTAGGAGAGAACGTGTGGCAGTTGAAGACCCCCCATCTCATTCTGATTGTCGAAACCGGGTGGGCTCGCAAAAGAGTTGCCTTGCGCAGATCCTGCGTCCGTCCTTGCGTAGCACTACCCCATCACATCCTCGTGTTGGGGACGTGTAGCGTCTCGACTCTGCACGACCCCACAAGTCATTCAGCGTCCCAATGGGCTTCATGTCTGCATATAAAGCCACACGATTTGTGCAAATGAGCGTTGTATTTGTACAAATAGCCGATTTGTGTATCAGATTGCGCGATTTGGTCAGGCACATCTGCCGATCGCCCTGCTTATCATGACAGGCATAATCAGGACAGGCAGTGCGGAGGCAAAGGCAAAGCCGGAGAATCCTAATGCATCCAAACATCTGCTTTACCTGACAGCGTGAAGACACAGATTTACAGAACAGGTCCCAGACCACCCATGGCATCGGCTTCACCCACCACCAACTCATCCTTGAACGGCAATCACGCCAAAAGCGATGACACCACGCACGCCATACCGGTATCGAAAAGCACATGGATGGGCATTGCCGATCACGCCTACACAGAAAGCAGTTCGGTAGTAGAAGCTGTAGCGCGTATGATGATCTGTTTTTGCCCGCAGAACGCGTTCGAGGCCGAGAACCCTCTCCATCCAACAAGCGATCGGGCCGAGTCGGAGAGTGCTGGACTGAAGCGTATGGAGGCCTGGCCCAGCAGCGTCCTTAAAGAAGCGATTGCATTGCAGCATGAAGACCCTAACGTCCAAGAGAATGTGAAGGCGCAAATTGAACGCCTGGAGCAGCTGCTCGATCGGCTGGAAGGCTGCGGCGAAATGTGATACGAAACAGCTATCGAAGAGCCAATACGTTTTTTCCGTTCCCGCTTGCACAGTAGACACCAAGACAGACATGCACACGTCACAACCTGAACCCGTAATGACATCGTTTCGCCCATCAAAAAGCGATTCTGATGAAGCCGATGATTCCACGCACAAGGAGAGTCTGCCAAAGAACACCTGGATGCGTGTTGCCGAATTCGCCTATGAAGAAAACTGCTCAATCGAGGAGGCAATTACCCGTTGTGGGGTAGTAGACCATGTCGCCTCCCAAAGTCGAACCGAAGCTGCAGCCGATGCGCAATCAGAAAGCAGTCAGGGCGAAACGGCAATGTCGAGGCTGCGGCGCATGCAAAACCGTTTAAGCAGTTTTGTCGACGAGAGCGATGAGACAGAGCAAGAAGAATCCAGCACCAAGGAAGATGCCGCCTCACGGTTGGAACGTGCAAAGGCATGCCTCGCCGATCTGAGTGCGAAAAAGGAGTCTACCGCTGCAGCACCCGAAGAAAAAAAGATAAGAGAAGACACCGGGTCTTCAATCGACCTTGGAGAAATGATTAGTGGACACGACACGCTGGTCGAGCCCGACGCAATCTCTGACGAAGAGCATACTGAAGCGAAAGACGAAACATCCCTCATGGACGTTCGAGAGGTGCTCAGCGATTATGA
>CAZZCI010000021.1:0-1116 GCA_964653015.1 uncultured Rhodothermales bacterium | reverse complement strand
TTTGCGTTCATAGGTATAAAGAAGATGACCGCATTTACTCACCATATGAGCGATTTTCCGATCGAGGCTCCACTGCAGCCTATCAATAAAACGATGAACAATCGCTTCCAAAAGCCTGAGAATATAAAGCGCCAACGGTTGTTTACAGGTTAGTTGATGCAAATAGCCTTACAGGTCAACACATGTGTTAGTATGACGGGGCGTTGCCTGGGGGCCACCTGAAGAATGATGCATGTACCGTTTAGAATATTCACATTTAACGTCTTCAACAGTAGCTATGGCTACCGAGCAGGGAAGCAACCAATTACGAAATGCTCAAAAATCGATTGAGATGGCAGAAGCCTACTACGGCATGATCCCAAACATGATCGAGGCCGTAAACAGGCATAACCCAGCGGTTGCGCAGTTTTATATTGCGGCGTCTGAAGCACTTCAGGACAGCAACCTGCAGGATAACGAACGAGAAGCAGTGATCCTAACCATTTCGAGATACAACGACTGCCACTACTGTGTGCGTGCCCATGCTGCACTTGGATACGCAGCAGGTCTTTCCGAAGCTGACATTCAGGATATCAACCAGGGCAAGCTACCAGCGAAAAAAACTCTACGAGGATTTGTAAAGGCGACACGCCTCATTCTTGACAAGAATGGCTGGCTGGATGCGGATGACGTTAGCCAGTTGGAAAAGTATGGCATCACCCGTATGCATCTCTACGAAATCAACGCGATCATTGCTGTAAAGACGCTAAGCAACTATATTAACCACATAGAGCAAACTCAGGTTGATGATGCGTTTGAGTCGATGATGCCAGAGGACATGGACCAGGCTGAGTGGGCATCAATTCCAGAGGAAGCTCTAACCACAACGGTTAACTGAATCGAAGTTTGCCCTACTGCCTATATAAGCTTGCATATCCAGTGTTGTCCGAGATGACCAGATTGCCCTGAACCCCTACGCCAGCCGCCTGGTACCAGGGCATCCGGCAGGTTCTATTCACGCAAAGGTTCAGGCATGGCTACCTCGCCCAACGCGCTTCGCTTTCTGGATCCGGTGGCGGTGTCGCAGCTTGATACGATGGAGCTGCGCGCGCGGCTCATTGTAGAGGGCTTCATGAC